>CAYQQO010000001.1:0-5677 GCA_964420115.1 uncultured Candidatus Saccharibacteria bacterium
GATAACTTTGGTTTGTCTCTTGAAAGATAAATTAGTAAAATATATATGATGATAACAGGCATCGAACTGCCAGATAAAAAATCTTTTATTTATCTATTAATTTTTATTGTAATAGCAATAATTTTTGCTGTGGTTATTATTAATTTTATTTTTTTTGTACCATATGTCTCGGCTAGCGTCCCTCCGTCTGTTTCTGATTTCACCATTGGATTATTAAGCTATTGTTTGCCTGGCGGCTATGGCGCTCATACTTTCTACTGGGTTTATTCTGACTCCGATAATGATAAACAGGAATTTTATGAATTACAAGGAGATGATAATAGTAATTTTGCCTCACCGGAAATTAATAGAAAGGTTAGGGTGAGTGATTATAACTGTACTTCAGATTGCGATAATATTAATTTTGAAATAGTTAATGTGTCAAAAAACTTCCCCGACAACAGCATGAGCTACGATACTTCTTATTATTGGCGAGTCAGAGTCTGGGATAATACTGGCGAAAAATCCTTCTGGGTCCAATATTATGACGTTAGTGATCCTGACGGCGATGCAAATTTCAGCTCTCTTGGCACTGCTAGAGATCAATATCCCTCAGCCGATGGAGCTGGTCAATGGTTTGATTATAGTCCTTCCCAACCCGAAATAACCGATACTGTTCGGTTTGATGAAACCACGAGTTGCCCCGGATTGTGCGATGTAAGCGGCACAAGCGGCAGTAACCCTTTTTCTTGGACCTTTCAAGATGGTGTGCCAAATAGCGCTAATAGTACTGATAACGAAAGCATGTTAGTTCAATTCAGCCTTGAGGGGAATAAAGCAGTTGAATTTAGGGCAACTGATCTCTGGGAATATCCGCCTATTAAGTCTCATCCTGCTGGTTGGTATACTCATAGTTGTTATGTAAAATATCACGTTCCGGTTAGCACAAGTTCGCCTATTTGGAAAGAAATTACCGCTTGGTGATAATTATTAAGATAATAGATAGAAGGATGAATATGATGAATATAGAAGGAAGTTTATTTAATTTGGATAAAAAAAGATGAATTCCTTTAACAAAGGCGGATTTGCCTTGTTGGAGATGGTGATTGTTTCAACAATTATCGCTATCTTAGTAGCTGGCGCGTTAGCTGGTTACCGAGAATACCAAAAAAAAAAATATTTTGTCATTGCAGTTCATCAACTATACTCTGACATAAGGAAAGTCCAGAATATGTCTCTTGGCGGGATCAAAGTAACTGGTCAGTGCGAGGCAAATAATCAATGTAGGGGGTATGGTATTTTTTTTGATGAAGCAAATCCATACTCTTATAAAATATACGCTGATATACCCAGCGCTGGCGACAGACATTATCAAGCGGCCGATGATATAATTATTGAGGAGGTTGAATTACCCAAAGATGTATATATCGCAGATTTGCTTGCGACTGTGTCTTGTGGCGCGACAGGGATTGGGGAATTGCATATTCTTTTTAGTCCGCCAGGGCCAACAGTTTATATCAATAATTGTACACAAGATGCGTCCGCAAATCCGCTTTATGGCATGATACAATTGGGTAGTCCTGTAGCTGTGCAGGGGGGTGTTGTTCTCAAGGGAAATTTAATTGAGATGATGCCCTCTGTTTTTTTGAAATACTGACCCACTTTACTGACCCGTTTTTATCTCCCAGACAAGGAAATGTTTTTTAAGTAATGCTTGGTAAATTTTAAAGGATTTTGATTGTTTAAGTTGGTATGGAGCCTTTTCTGGTTGTATACTGTGAGAATTACCAGCGTTGTTTACACTTTTAATCTTTTCGGGATAAAGTGTAAATAATATGACAATTCACAAAAAAGCTCGTTTTACGCCAATACAGCGTAAAGACATATTTAATAAATATTACAAGGAAAACATCAGAATCTGCGACCTCTGCCGTCAGTACAGCGTTTCCAGGCCAACCATATACAGGGTTCTGGAACGAGGCAGACAAAAGGACTTTTCTGTTCATAAAAGCGTTAACAAGAGATTTAGATGCTTGGAATACGGACTTAAACGATTGTCTAAAATTGAAGCTG
Source organism: uncultured Candidatus Saccharibacteria bacterium (assembly GCA_964420115.1). Lineage (GTDB taxonomy): Bacteria > Patescibacteriota > Minisyncoccia > Portnoybacterales > UBA2143 > CAYQQO01. The sequence goes on from CAYQQO010000001.1 coordinate 2,053, forward strand.
AATTGGAGAAAAAACTAAAAGCTCAGGCCAAGAGATACAACAAGAAGTATCCGGGAGAAATGCTTCATCTTGACACAACCAAACTGCCGCTTTTAAAAGGAGAGTCTCCTTTTGACAAGCCGGAAAGGATGTTTGTGGCAATAGATGACTTTTCAAGGGAGCTCTACGGAGCTATTCTGCCTGACAAAACCCAGTATTTGGCGGCCAAGTTCATAGAACAAGTTATAGACGAATGTCCCTATACCGTTGAAGTATGCTATACTGATAACGGAACCGAATACAAAGGAAATTCCAATACCCACGCTTTTGCCAAACTTTGCCGAGAAAACAAGATTGAACAAAGATTTACCAGAGTGAAGACTCCGAGAACCAACGGCAAGGCGGAAGGGGTGATTAAAACCATTATGGATATGTGGTATAAGAAAACCAGATTTAAAAGCAAGCAACACAAGAAAACAGAATTTATCAGATTCATCAATTACTACAATACGGTTAAGCCCCATAAAGGAATTGACGGCTTAACTCCTTTAGAGAAACTAATTGAGTATTTTTATCCTGAAGAACTGTAAACAACGCTATGATTTCTTACATAGCTCTGGAATATTGTTGTTTATGCTCCAATATAGAATTTTTATATGGCTAATAAACAAAAAATTTTGGATATTGTAAATATCGGCGATAAAAAAAATAGAAATAATGGTTTTGGTCTTTTGGGGGTGATGGTGGCTATTTTCATCATTTCAATTGGCTTGGTGGCTATTTTGGGTATGATTAGTATATCTGTTAGAAGTTCTGATCGGTCCGAAATGCAATTAATTGCTTCTGGCTTAGCCCAGGAGGGGATAGAAATAGTTAGATTTATCAGGCACAATCATTATAATTATGCAGATTGGAGCGCTTGGTACAACTCGGTTAATGACGGTGATTATTATCTTCAATATAACAGTTATAGTTTGAATTTTTGCGACGGCGGAGCTTGTTGTCCGGATTGCAGCACTATTCCATGCCCAAATCTTACACAAAGTTGTCCTATTAGTAATTTGCCATTAAAATTGCGGATTATTAACGGAGTCGGCATATATCAATATCAAGAAGGGGGGGAAGAAACTTCTTTTTATCGCAAAATAAATTTAACCAAAGTAAGTAGTGATGAAATTAGGGTAACCGTTATAGTGAGCTGGTCTTCGGGTAGTTTTACTGTGGAAGACAGATTATGGAATTGGGAATAGCTTATTCCCGGTCAGCTCGTTTAGTTTTGGCTTTATTTGTTTAATTAAATAATCTGTGAAAAACAAAGGGTTTACTTTAACTGAATTATTAGTCACGGTGGCTGTTTTCAGCTTAGTCATCTTGACTATGTCTTCTGTGGCTATTGTAATTGTGAAAAGCCAACGCAGGATATTAGTTCTTCAACCAGCTCAAGAGACAGGACGTTATCTTTTAGAAGCAATAGCTAAAGATATTAAGTTGAGTAGGATTAATTATGTAAGTGGCTCAAACATGGTTTTAAATATTACTAATTCAACAGGGGAAAATATAGGTTATTGGTTTAACCGCGGAGAGAAGCGCTTGTATAAATTTATGGATCCCCTTTCTATGGGTTCCCCTAATTTTTTCCCTTTGAGTTCCTCTAATATGGATGTCATTGGCGGTTTTTCTCTTTCTGGTGATGGTGCCAGAGTATCTATCTTTCTGAAAATAGTTTCTCAGGGGGATTCCGCAAGTGAGCAAGTAGAAATTTATTTACAAAATACAGTCACTTCTCGTTATTATCCATGAAAAAAATTTTTTACAACAAAGGAGCTGTTTCTATACTTTTGGGCGTCTTGCTTTTAGGCGTTTTATTAAGTATTGGTTTGGCAATGAGTTTTTTGATGGTTCGGCAGATGAAAATGTCTAGACAAATTGGCCAATCAGTGATAGCCTTTTACGCGGCTGACGCGGGGGCTGAAAGGTGCTTGTATGAATTAAGAGAAGGGACCGGAGTGTGCCCCTCTGACGGGACAATTGGCGCAGGGGAGCCATACGAGGCTTCTTATGAAGTTATTACTGCCGGCGGTGGGACAGGTTTTACTTCTCTTGGTGTTTATAAAGAAGCGAATAGAAAAGTAGAAGTTGACTTGGCTCCTTAAGTGTTAGTTATGTCTAAAAACAAAAAAAAAATCCTTAATCTTTTTTTTATTTTGCTTGTTGGGGGCTTAGGCGGGATTTTAGCCGACCAGCTTCTTTTGCCTTATTTGGCCACAGTTTCTCCTTTTTCAGAAATTGACTTTATTAAAAAAGCCGCAGACGGGACGGTTATTATTAACCAGACAGAAGAAATTATTATTACGGAAAACACAGCATTAGAGAATGCCGTTGATAAGATAAATACTTCCTTGACAGCCGTTGAGTCTGTTAAAAACGGGCAGGTTGTCAGTCAAGGAAGCGGCTTTTTTATAACAAGCGACGGGTTAATTATCACTTCTTCCAAGGCGGCTCTAAAAGAAGCTGACAGTTACCAAGTTTATCATAATGGGGATGTTTATAACGGCAGGCTGGTTAATAGGAGTGTAAAGGAAAAATTGGCATTAATTAGAGTGGAAGAAAGCAATCTGCCAGTAGTGATTTGGGCTGATTTGGCAGTTCTCCGTCTTGGCCAAAGAGTTGTTTTGGCTGGTCTTGAAATAGAAAAAGATAATACTTGTCCCATTTTGCCGGAAGAAGAGTTAGCTGAAAATTGCGTTCTTTCCCCTTTTGTTAATATAGGCAGTGTCCGCCAGATTGATATTGGGAAGGGGAAATTAATAATCAATATAGATAAGGAGGATATTTTAATGGACGGCGCGCCTTTGATAAATATTAAGGGCGAAGTTCTTGGTTTAGTCTCGGTTGGCAAAAATGACTCTATTGAAATTTTGCCGGTTAGTAAAATAAGAAAATTTGTTGATTTGTAGCTTTTCTTCATAGTGGTTTTGGGAGCAAGGAGCCGTTTACGGCTCTAATTTTTTTAGTAATTTTTTATTGATTAAATTTAAAAAGTACTTTATACTCTTTATCAAATGTCAGAGAGGGCCCTACAATTGGTTTTAGCTGTCTATAGAGTGACAGGTTTATTTCCGGAGGGCGAAGTTTTAATTGGCCAATTAAGGAGGGCGGCTAATCAGGTATTGGCTGATATGGTTTTAAAAAAAGAAGAAGAGGCCTTATTGAATTCCGAACTTCTTTTAAGTTATATTCAGGTTGCTAAAAATCAAAACTGGATAAAGGAAATTAATTTGGCTATTTTAGAAAAAGAATATCAAGAAATGGCAAAAGATATAAGATTAAGTTTATCAAAGCAAAAGAAGAGAGGAGAAAAAAAAGAAAAAGAGGGAAATAAAAAAAAGCCGAAGGTTTTAAGCAAAAGAGAGAAAAAAATTTTAGAAATAGTTAAAAATTACAAGAAAATCAAGACAAGGGATTTACAAAAAGATATGGGGTCCTTGAACAGAAGGACTATTGTTCGCGATTTATTAGAATTATGTCATATGGGTTATTTAAAAAAAACTGGACAGGGCCGAGGCGCATATTACAAAATTGCGAAAAAATGAGACATTTTAAAATGTCTCAATTATATCTCAATTATGTCTCATTTATTTTTTTA
>CAYQQO010000001.1:5777-54688 GCA_964420115.1 uncultured Candidatus Saccharibacteria bacterium
TGTCTCATTTCGTGTCTCAATTATGTCTCATTTCTAAAAAATATGTCTCATTTATTTTTTTATGTCTCATTTCGTGTCTCAATTATGTCTCATTTCTAAAAAATATGTCTCATTTATGTCTCAATTATTTAAAGATAATAAAATAAATTGATTATTATATTATGGGCATGGTTTTATGGTATTGAAGAGAAAGAAAAGGACCTCTGGGAAATTTAATAAAGATGATTTTGCCGCGTTATATGATAAATACGCTGTGTCAATTTACCGCTTTATTTATTTAAAAATAAATTCAGTGGAAGATTCTCAAGATATGACTTCTGAGGTTTTTTTTAGATTTTGGCGCAATGTGGCTAACTCTGGTAGAAAAAAGATGGCCCTTGGTAAAAAAAGATCAAAAGTTGATAATCCGCGGGCCCTGCTTTATAAAATAGCAAATAATATAGTTATTGATTTTTACAGAAAAAAGCCGAGGGCCGATTTATTAATTGATTCAAAAAAAGACGATAAATTCTCTCAAATACCTGATAAAACAGATATAGAAGCAGGAATGGCCCTTTCTTCTGATTTGGAGGACATTAAAAAAGCTCTTAATATGCTAAAAGGCGACCAGCAGAATGTGCTTGTTTGGCGGTATATAGACCAGCTTTCCTACAAAGAAATAAGCCAGATTTTAGACAGGCCCGAAGGGGCTGTTAGGGTAATGGCTCATCGGGCTCTTATCGCTTTGAAAAAAAAGCTTTAGTGGTATTTTTGGTGGTTTTTTTAAATTAAAAAAAATTTCTGTTTGTCCAAATATGGCCTTTTTTGTAACATATTTGTCCTTAATTCGTCTTAAATTAGTAAGAACTTAATTAGTAAGAATTAGTAAGTAGAATTAGTAAGTAATAATTTGTATTTGTTCAAAAAATGGCTAATGCTAATAGAAAAGATAACAAAGAAATAATTGGGAAGATTAAGCAATTAGATAAAATCCAGCCCTCTTCAGAGTGGCTTAACTGGGAGCGTCATAATTTAATGACCCATATAAGCTTGGATGAGGAATTAGATGACGGGGCTGGCTTTTTTAATTGGCTGAAAGCGCCGCAGTCTTTCGCTTTGGTTGTTTGTTTAATTTTAATTGTTTTTGGCGGCCCATGGCTGATGGTTAAAGCGTCGCAAGCCAGTTTGCCGGGAGATATTCTTTATTCAGTTAAAAAAATAAGTGAAGATTTGCAAACAACTATTGCTTCTGGAAATAACAAGGCGCAATTGAAAGTTGATTTTGCCAGCCGCCGCTTGGAAGAATTGGTTAAAATCAATGAATATTCATATAATACTTTAGAAGAAAAAACAAAAAGAACAAAACAGGCGATTGGCGATTTAAGAAATGAGCTGGCTGAAGCAGGCGGTCATATAAAGGGGGTTTATTCCAAAGAGGAGGTTATCGCTGTGACTAAAAAAACGAAGAAAATAAGGGAAGAATTGACTAAAGCAAAAGAAGAGGCGCCGAATGAAGTCCAGGCAGACTTAGTTGAAGCAGAAAAAGCTGTTGAAGAAATTAGCCGTCAAATTTTAGCTAGTTTAGTTGAAGGCAGTAAACAAAGAGAGGCGCAGTCAGCCACAAACACAGACTCAGCCACAAGCACAGACAAAGAAATATTAATCTTCTTTGATGATTTAGAAATAGAAGACAAAAACATAGAAGCTAAAGCTGGCTTAAAAATAGAAGATTTAGGAACAAGTACTATTACTACTACGGAAAAAATTATTGAAAAGGCAGAAGAGTTTTAATAAAATAAAGGCAGTAGAAGAATTTTAATTGATAGTATAATTAATAGTAAATAACCGCTTATCCACAGATATTGGCTTGATTGTAAAGTTAATTAAAAATAAAATTAGTTATAAAGAAGCCCGGAAGTTAAGAATCGGTAGAATTATTTTATTGTCTGCTGTAAAGACAGTAAACAATAAAAATCTTAGCTTATAGGGCGTGGAATTAAAAAAATAGACAGAACAGTTAAAAAGGTCGGTCGTAAATGCTTCTTCCTGTAAGTCCTTAAAATGAAAGGGCAGGGGGATTAAGCAGAAATGGTCGATACGACTGAAGAAAAATAAAGTCGAATGGGATTGTCTAATCTTTGCCCGCTTGAGGCGGGTATACCGCTTTTAAAGGGTGGATCCGCTTAAAGCGGACAAATAAATTAGGTAATTCCAGAGATAATTAAAAATTAAACAATGAATAAAATTCAAAAACCGATTTCGATTCTAACTTCAATCACAACGACAGTCTGGCTTTCCGGCGCGGCTATGTTGGTGCCAATGAGCGCTATGGCGGCTCCGGTTGACGGAGATTTAATCCGAAATCCGAACGCTGAAGGGGCGGCCCAGTTTGACATTTACATTGTTAAGGAAGTTGACGGCGAAAAGTACAAGAGGTTGATTCTTTCTCCTCATGTCTTTGAAAGCTATGAACACTTTGACAAAAATAGCAACGGCTCTCCCTGGGATGATGTGACGGATGTCGGTCAGTCTGTTATGGACCAATATGAGACCTCTGATTTAGTCAGAGTGGACGGCGGGACAAAAGTTTATCGTTTGAATGCCGCTGATGGCGCTGACACTGGCGACAAATATTGGCTCAATATGACTGCTGATGATTTCTTGGCAGTTTTTGACGCTGACGCCATTTACACCATTAACAGTACCGATTCAGCTGGATACACAGAGGGCAGTCAAATTACTGACCCCAGCGCGATATTTCCTCCTGAAGGAGCCGGCGACGAGGGCGACGAGAGCGACGAGAGTGAAGGAACTCTAACAGTTTCTTTAGCTGCCGATACTCCAGCGGCGGGGATTGTTGTTGAAAACGCGGCTCGTGTTCCGTTCACTAAGATTAATCTAACAGCTTCCGGCGGCGATGTTATTATTGACCAGCTTATTGTTGAAAGAACTGGTTTGGGTCAAGACGGCGCCTTTAGCTCCATTGATGTTATTGATGGAAGCACTAATATGCCTATCAATAATACTTCCAAAACCTTTAATTCAGTTCATCGGGCAACAGTCAATGACGACCTAACAGTTGAAAGCGGAGAAACAGTGGCTATTAGTTTGGCTGGTAATTTCGGAGCTGATTTAAGCTCCTATACAGGCGAGACGCCATCACTAACTTTAGCTGAATTAACGCTAAAAGGCGATGCTACTCTAAACGCCGATTTGCCAATAACCGGTAATCAAATGAGTATTAATCATACGATTACTATTGGCACAGCAACTGTTCAACGAGGCGCTTACGGCAATGCTAGTTCTACAAGCATTAAGGTTGGCGAAGAGCAATATACCTTCTTTTCCTTTCAGGTCCAAGCTGGTTCAGCCGAAAAGATTGAATTCAGCCAAGTGAAGATTTATCAGGAAGGGAGCGCTGCTGTTGGCGTCGACTTAACAAATGTTAAGCTATACAAAGACAACGCAGTTGTAGCTGAAAATCCGACAGTGACAACTAAATACGCTACTTTCGACTTTGACCAGATTACCATTGATAAAGGGCAAATTGTCCAATTTCAAGTTAAGGCAGATGTAGCTGACGGTTCAGCCAGAACGGTTGACTTGGGTATTTACAAGGAAACTGATTTATTGGTTAAGGGCGTTACTTACAGCTATAATATTACTCCAACATACAGCGGTACTGGTTCCAGCGGCAATAATCCAGTTTTGAGCGACAATGAATTCACCATTTCTGATGGGACATTGAATGTCACAAGAAGTAATGAAGTAACGGCTCTAAACATTGGCGTTTCTGACGATGAGTGGATAGGCGCCTTTGAGTTTGACTGCAAGGGTGAAGAAATTGATATTGCCGCTCTTAGCCTAACTATTGTTTCTTCAACCGGTAATGATGTTGGCACCAGCGCTTTGCTTAACCTTGAATTAGTTGATCCTGACGGTGATGTAGTGGCTGGTCCAAAAGATCCTGATAGTGATGGCCAGACAGTTGCTTGGACAGACACATTCACAGTGCCTGTCGGTAAGACCGTTTATAAAGTCAGAGGTGACTTGCAGTCCAGCGCCAACTGGGCGAGCAATGATACTGTTTATGTCCAATTTAATCCGTCAGCTATGACCGCTACTGGGGTTACTACAGGTAATTCAATTACTGCTACTCCATCAAGTAATGTTACTGCTAATACTCAAACAGTTAAAGCGGCGTCTTTAACCGTGGCAAGAAATAGCACACCGGCTGACCAGACGATTATTGTCGGCAGCAAAGATGTTGTTTTGACGTCTTGGGACTTTGACGCTTCAGCTTCTGGCGAGGATATTAGAATAACTTCTGTTGGCTTTACTGCCGCAGCAGCTGGCATGGCAGCAACAAACACCAATGCTTTAACTATTTATGTTGATGGCGTGGCGCAGTCGCCGGTTAACGATGCTATCGCTTCTAATGCCGCGGCGGCCAAGTCATCCACTTTTGCTCTTGATGAAGCCCTTGTTATAGAAAAGGGCGCCAGTGTAACAGTTGAATTGCGTGGTGATAAGACAACAATTGCTTCTGATGATACAGAAAACTGGGGTATCCGCGGTAATTCAATTGTTGCTTATGGAGCTGATACAGGGACATCCTTTGAGGAAAGTGTTACTGCTGATGACGGACCTACTTTGACTAATGCGGCTAAAGGGATTTTGAGTGTTGATATTGACACTAGGCCAACTTCAGCTATTGTCTTGACTGGTTCCACTGATAATACATTTGCCGGCGTTGCCTTTAGTTCTCTTTATGAGGACGCGAGGTTGGATAACTTAACTGTCCATATTGAGGATGGCGGTTATGAATTCAGTTCAAGCTCAAATTACGCTGATGTTAAAGAGGTTTGCCTCTATCACGATGGGGATTACCTGACAGGCGATAGGAGCGGAAGCTGTGGCTCTATCCCGAGCAGTGGCACTAAAGCTTTCGAGTTTAGTGTTGGCGACTTAGATGTTGCCGCTGGCACAAACGAGATTATTACTATTAAGGCGGATATGCCTGTCTTAACTACTACTATTAACCAGCCTTCTTATGCGTCAGCTGACATTAAGTTGGGCTTTGGCGGAGCTAACAGCATTCAGTTTACTGGCAAGTCGTCTAATTCTGAACTCACCGGCGCTAGTTACGAAAGCTATAATGATTCTACCAGCTCCTATATGGTTCTCTATAACAGCAAGCCAACTGTAACAGTTGCTTCTTCTGCTGATTCTTTGGACGCGGCTACCACCCTAACCGATGGTGTCCAGCCAATTTTCGCCTTTAAGGTGTCAGCTGATGCTTCCGGCGGCGATGTCTTGCTTTATAGGGCAACTTTCCATCTAAGCACTTCTTCTGGTTCAGGAATTAACATTAAGAGTTGTTATGTGAAGTATTCAGGGGATGATTATGGCAGCAAGATTAAAGCTGCAGCTAATCCGTTCTACTATGTTGATGACGACCAGATGCTTTATACAGCTACCTTCGATAATCCGAACTTCGATATTACAGGGGCTACTACCGATGAAGCTATTAAGATTGGCGCTGGCAGTTTTGAAACATTCCGTCTCTACTGCACAGTATCTGGCGCGAGCGCTGCAGGCGAAAATGTCAGCACATTCTTAGTTGGCGATACTGCCAGTACTTCAGCTAATGTTGGTTATACTAACTGTGCTAATAATACTGGCGGGACATGTTCTGGCGGCTTCCATCCGCAGCAAACAGCAGTTCTTGACGCTCCCGATCTTTCAGCGGCTTCTACTTCCAACTTTATCTGGTCTGACAACTGGTTGGGCAAGAGCATCTCTGCCTCCGGCCAGAGCAACGCTACTTCATCTGCGATGTGGTACAACGGCTACTTAGTGCCGGGTATGGAGAAGTCAGTAACAACTACTGCTTACGTCTTGAGCTACTAAAGAAAGTAATTTCTCGAAACTGATACTGAAACGGGTAACAAAAGCCCCCTTCCTTGAGGGGGCTTTGGCGTTTAAAAGAAGCTACAGGTGGTTGTAAAAAATGTATTTGATTTAAATTTTTTGCTGTGTTATATTAAACTGAAGTCGTAACAAATAAATGCATATGGACAAATAAATACATATGGATAAAAAGAAAAAAAATAATATTTATATAATTGCTATTGTGATTCTTTTGGCAGTCAGCGCTGGTTATGTTTATTTTTCCGAATTCTATTCCAGCCCCTCCCAATCTAATTTAGATAAAATTTATACACCGGAAGATTTCCCTAACGCCTTAGAGACAATGACCAGAGAGATTATGTTATCGCAGGTAGAAAATTTAAATAAGGAATATGTGCTTTTAAGGCAGGGTGAAAATATTTACCAGCATTGGATTAATATCGGCTTATTTAAGAAAAGATTAGGCGGCATAGAAGGAGCAAAAGAGGCGTGGCTTGAAGCAGTAGATGTCAACAAGAATCAGGCACTAGCTTATGGCAATTTAGCTCATATTCATTTTTATGATTTTAAGGATTATGAAAAAGCAGAGGAATATTATTTAAAGGCTTTAGATTTGAAAAAGGATAATTACAATTATTATGTTGGTTTGGCTGATCTTTATCGTTATAAGATGACGGATAAAAAATATCAGATAGAGGATCTTATATTAGAAGGGGTTTCTAGTGTTGGCGACAGGACAATTAAAGCTGATTATTACGTTTACTTGGCTAAATATTTTATACGCGAAGGCAATGACGCTGATAAAGCAAAATATTACGTCAATCAAGCAGTAGAAAAAAACCCTGATATAAGCAATCAGGTTGAGAATTTGTTATGACTTTAGAAGAAACATTAAAGTATGTTATCTGGGCTGGTTTGGCAGCCATAATGTTTACACCCTTAATTATTATTAGGGACTATTTTTTCCCCTTTATTGTCCCTAAGGCCTTGTATTTTAGGGTTATTGTTGAGGTGATTTTTTTGGCCTGGCTGGCCCTGGCTATAATTAAAAAAGAATATCGGCCGAAACTTAATATATTTATAATTCTGTTTGCCTTGTATTTTGTAGGTGTTTTTATTTCTTCTTTGTTTGGCGATAATTTTTATTTCAGTTTTTGGAGCAACAATGAAAGAAGCGAAGGTCTTTTGTTGTTAATGCATTTATTCATTTTGGCTCTTATATTCAGCTCAATGATTAAAAGCCTGAAGGACTGGCTGACTCTTTTTGATATTTCTTTTTTAAGCAGTATTTTAGTCAGTTTTTTTGCTTTAAAGCAGTATTTTGAGCCCAGCTGGAAGTTTTTTGGCAATGCAGAAAGATTGTCAGCCACTATTGGCAACGCTGGTTATGTGGCTGGCTATTTAATTTTCAATATTTTCTTCGGCATCCTTTTATGCTTTTTGAGAAACAATAAATATCTGCGTTGGTATTATCTCGCAGGCATTTTATTCCAAATATTTATTGTTTTTAATACATTGACTCGAGGGGGAATTATTGCTCTGGTATTCTCCTTGGCGATCTTTGTTGCTTATTTGGTGTTTTTTTACTTTAGAAAAAACAAAATAGTTAAAAGAAGCGGCATAGTAATTTTGCTTTTGGGGGTTCTTTTTACGGGGCTGGTTTTTGGCAGCCAAGACGCTGATTGGGTTAAAAGCAACAAAGCTCTAAACAGGGTCACTAATATTTCTATTGATTCTCCAACTGCTAAAAATCGTTTGATGACGTGGCAGTCTGCCTGGGAGGGGTTTAAAGAGAGGCCGATTTTAGGCTATGGTTATGAAAATTTTTATCAGGTTTTTGACAAGCATTTTAACCCTAAAATTTATAAGCATGCCGGCTCGGTGACTTGGTTTGATAGGGCCCATAATATTGTTTTTGACAGGCTTATTACCGGCGGCATTATCGGCCTGCTTTTATATTTAGCAATGATTTTTGTTCCTCTTATATTCATTTGGAGGGCTTATAGAAAAAAAGAAGAAAATACCAATTATTTAATTCCGGTAATTTTTACCCTTATTATTCTTGCTTACTTTGTGCAAAATCTTTTTATATTTGAGGCTTTGGTTACTTATATTCCTTTGTTTTTAGTTTTAAGTTTTTTGGGGAATTTTTCTCCAAGCTGGGGCGATAAATTTTCTCAATCAAAAAAACCATACTTGGTTTTGCTGACAATTGGCGTTGTTGTCTTTTTCCCAATTTTGTTTAGTGTTAATGTCAAGCCGGTCCAGGCCAATAAATTGCTTGTTGAGGGGATAATTCTTAGAAATTCAAACAGGCCCTTGGAGGCGTATGATAAATATATAGAAGCCATTGAGATGGAAACTTTTGGTAACGCTGAATATCGCCAACATTTTGGCGAATTTGTCGCCGCGGCAATCAACAACGAAGAAGTTGACAGAAATTGGCGTTCTCAAGCCGCTTTAAGAGCAGAAAAAGAATTTGACGAACAGTTAGAGCGAAGATCAAAAAGCGTTAGAATTTACTTAATGACAATTAGGTTTTTGAATAAAAGCTATGTTTTTGATGTGACTCGGTTGGAAAAAGCTTTAACTCTTTTTGAAGAAGCGGTTGTTTTGAGCCCGACAAGGCAAGCTCTTTATACTGAAGCCGCCTATAGCCAATATTTCCTTGGCAAGTTTTATAAAGACCAGGGAGAGTTGGAAAAAGGCGAAGAGCTATTTGATAAATCGCTGGCTAATATGCAGAAAGCCATTGATTTAAATGAGACAATTGCTGAATCCTATTCCAACTATATTATGATCCTTCTTGTAACTGGGAGAAGCGACCAAATCGCTCCCTATTATGAAGAAATGAAAAGAATAAACGAAGCTAATTACTTTTTTAGGGTAGAGGATTTCTTAAGCAGAATAGGCAGTTCGGCAATTCATGCAGAAGATTATCAATGGGCGTCTATTATTTACAAAGATCTTTTAACCTATATTAAAAACTGTGAAATTGTTGCTGAAAACGAAGCTAATTACCACATTAATTTAGCTTTGGCCTACGCTTATTTGGGCCAAAACGATAAAGCGATTGAAACAATTGAAACAGCAAGGGAGATAAAAAAATTCGGCCCTAATTTTGCCGAAGAAGTCGAGAAATTTATCCAGAACGCAATTTATCCAGAACGTTAAAGATGGTTATTTTAGCAATAAATAAATATGCTTTGTTTTATTTATCATTGTTTCCAAGCTGAATTCTTTTTCCAATTTTTGTTTGGCATTTTTGGTTAATTGCCGCCCTTTTTTTGGGTTATTTAATAAGTAATTAATTTTTTCAGCCAATTGTTGGCTGTTTTTTGGTTCTGTCAAAAGACCGCTTTTATTATTTGTTATTATTTCCGGAATGCCGCCGACTTGGCTGGCTACAACCGGCGCTCCACCGGCCATCGCCTCTAAGATGGTGTAGGGAAGCCCTTCTTTTAAAGAAGGGAGGACGAATATATCAAAAGCGGTAATATAGGAAGCGGCGTTATAAGTCCATTCAATTAAATGGATGTTTTTTAATTGTTTTTCTTTGATGTATTTTTTAATCTTCTCTTTATCGGGGTTTTCTCCGCTGCCTATTAAAACAAAATTAATTTCTTTTTTTGACTGTTTAATTTGAGTTGCCGCTTCTAAGAGATAAATTATCCCTTTGTTTTTTGTCCACTCAGCGATTGTCCCAACCACTAGATAGCATCTTTTGCCAATAAGTTTTTTTTGCGCTTTATCGCGCGGCAGAAAGGAAGTTTTTTTAGAATCAATCCCGTTATAAATAGTGGTTAGCTTGTTAGCTGGCGCTGTTTTATGCCTAAGAGCCATTAAGCGATCATATTCTGAAACGCAAATAATCTTATCATAAAAAAGCGAAGTGATTTTGCTGAAAAATCTGATTAAAAAAAGCTGATACTTGGTTCTTTCTTCATTAAAAGCCCAGCCGTGGACAGTGAAAACAAGTGAAAAAGGGCGTCGGCTTATAATTTTATAAAAAAAGCCGGCCAATCCGACTATGCCGCCAGCTTTAGAGCTGTTGACATGGACGATGCGCGGTTTTGTATTAAGAAGAAGGCGGAAAACATCCCAGCCAGCTAAAATATCTTTAAAAATATTAACTGATTTCTGGAATCCTTTTATTTCAAAATAAGGAATATTTGCCCCCTTTATTTTTTGAGCTAATTGCCTCTGCCCGCCGGCTGCCACCATAACTTCAAAGTTATTAGAAAAATTATTAGCTAAATCATAAACATATTTAGCCGCCCCGCCCCAGACAGATTTTGTGATAATATAAAGAATCCGCTTCTCTTTTTTTGTTTTTGGCGGGAAGTTTTTATCGTTGGAGAAACCGAGTTGGCCTGCCGAGCTTTTCTTTTTATTAGAGCCGTCATTAGGCAAGTGAGTTGATATTTTAGCCATTTTTTAGTATATTAAGCTATATATGGGCAATAATCAAGGGGCAAAGGTCTTGATTTTTTCAATGACATATCTGCCTTTTATTGGCGGAGCAGAGCTGGCGGTTAAGGAAATTACCGACCGCCTTAATAATTTTAGCTTTGATTTAATTACCGCCCGGCTGGACAGAAAACTGGCTAAGTTTGAGAGAATAGGCAATATCAATGTTTATCGGGTTGGCTATGGCTGGTTTTTAGACAAATATCTTTTTCCTTGCTTGGCATATTTTAAAGCCGTGAAATTGCATCAGCAAAATAATTATCAGGTTGTTCAGGCGATTATGGCTTTTTACGCTGGCTTAGCCGCCTTATTCTTTAAGTGGCGCTACAAAAAAGTTAAGTATCTTTTGACTATGCAAAGCGGTGATTCGGATTTATTTATCTGGCTGCGTACTTGGTTTTGGTATCCAATTTACAAAAAAATTTATACCAACGCCGATTACATCCAAGCCATTAGCCGTTTTTTAGAAAAAAGAGCTATAAAATACGGGTACAAAGGAAAGGTTGAAATTGTTCCTAACGGGGTTGATATAGAGAGGTTTGCGAACAATAATGGCCGGGCCAAAGAGCTAAGGCGGAAACTCGGTATTAAAGAAAACGAAAAGGTTGTTATCACTGTTTCCCGCTTGGTTATGAAAAACGGGATAGATGATTTGATTAAAGCAGGAAAATATTTAGATTTCACCTTTAAAATATTAATTATTGGTAAAGGGAAAGATGAAAAAAAATTAAAAAAAATGACTCAAAGTTTGGGGCTTGAGAACAAAGTAATTTTTCTTGAGCAGATTATCCATAAAGATTTGCCCCAATATTTATTTTTATCCCATATTTTTGTTAGGCCTTCTTTGTCTGAGGGATTGGGTAGCGCTTTTTTAGAAGCGATGGCCGCTGGCTTGCCTGTTGTTGCCACGCCTGTGGGAGGAATTCCTGATTTTTTAAAAGATCCTTCTGAAAATTTAGAAGAGGCGACAGGTGTATTTTGTCGCATTTCAGATCCTAAAAGCGCGGCGGAAAAAATTAAACTATTGGTGGAAAACAACCAATTAAGAGAAAAAATTATTAAAAACGGGAAGGAAATGGTTTCAAAAGATTATAACTGGCAAATGGTTTCTAAAAAAATGGAAAATATTTTTAATAAATTATGCGCGTCTTAATTACCACGGGCCTTTTTCCGCCGGAAATTGGCGGACCGGCAACATACAGCAAACTGCTTTTGGATGAATTGCCTAAACATGGTTTGGAGGTAGATGTTTTACCCTTTTCAAAAGTACGCGATTTACCCAATGGCATTAGGCATTTAGCTTATTTGGGAGAAATTTTAAATATTTCTTTAAAGCCGGATATTATTTTTGCCCAAGATCCTGTTAGCGTGGGTTTTTCTTCATTCTTAGCCGCTAAAATTATGCGCAAAAAGTTTATTTTAAAAATTGTCGGCGATTATGCTTGGGAGCAGGGAAAGCAAAGGTGGCATATCAAAGACGGTTTAGACAAGTTTCAGCAAAAAGAATATGGTTGGCAGGTGGGATTGCTAAAAAAAATAGAAAAAATAGTCGCCAAAAGCGCCGACCAAATTATTGTCCCGAGCAATTATTTAAAAAACATTATTTCTGGGTGGGGAGTTGATAAGGATAAAATAAATGTCGTCTATAACGCTGTTTCAAAAATGACGGAGATAAAAGTAAGCCGAAAAGAAGCGCAGGATAAAATTGGCATTAAGGGAGATATTTTGCTCTCGGCTGGCCGCTTGGTGCCTTGGAAAGGGTTTGATGCCTTGGTCGGAATAATACCCTTTTTAATAAAAAAAAATAAAAATATTAAATTAATAATTATTGGCGGAGGAAATTACAAAGAAACTTTAGAGAGAAAAATTAACCAATTGGGACTAAAAGAAAGCGTCTTTTTAACGGGCCAAGTAGAAAGAAATAAACTTCCTCTTTATTTTAAGGCCTCTAAAATATTTATTTTAAACACTCATTATGAGGGTTTGCCTCATTTGGTTTTAGAGGCGATGCAAATGAAAAGGCCTGTTATTACCACTAATATTGGCGGCAATCCAGAGGTGATTAAAAATATGGTTAGCGGCATTTTAACAGAACCAGATAATAAAAAAGAAATAATAGAAGCAATAGAAAAAACATTAAAAGATGAAGAGTTTTATAATAGGTTGGTTAGAAACGCACATAATAATTTGAGTAAGTTTAGTTTTGAAAATATGATTAATAAAACTTTAAAAGTGTTGTATTTATTTACGCAGTGAGCAGGTGGAAGACAAAAATTTGTTTTTGTTTTTCCGGGCGAACAAGTAAATACGCGAAGTTATATGCGCGTCTTAATGATTAGTTTGGATAAAACTCTTTTGGGTGGAGATTACAGCGGCGATGTGATAGAAAGACATAAAAGATACGGGGAAACGGCGGGCAGTTTGGAAATTATTGTTTTTTCAAAAGGTCAAGACAAAACAGCAAGCGTTCTCCCCCGCGGCTTGGATAAAAAAAGGATTAGTTCCCATTTAAGCGTTTATTCAACAAATTCTACAAAAAAGATAAATTATGTTTTTGACGCTTTTAATATTGCCAAAAGCATTTATTGGCCTGATAAGTTTGATTTAGTTGTTGCTCAAGATCCTTTTTTGACGGGTTTGGCTGGCTGGTTGATTAAAAAAAGATGCGAGGCGCCGCTGTTAGTCCATTTTCATGGCGATTTTTGGCAGAATAAGTGTTGGCTTTGGGAAAAATGGTTTAACCCTTTTCTTTTAGTTTTAAGCAAGCTATTGGTTGGGGGGGCTGACGGCGTCAGAGTGGTTAGTTCTATTATTAAAAGAAAACTTGTCAAATCAGGAATAGATAAAAAGAAAATCAAAATTATTCCTACACCGGTTAATGTAGAAAAGTTTGTTTACTGCGACCCAGACCAATTAAGAGATTTGAGGAAAAATATTTTTGAGGGGAGAAAAACCGTTATTAATGTTGGCAGAGACGATTTGTCTAAGGATTACTCTACCTTGATTAAAACAATTGAATTGATTAATGATAAATACAGGAGTTTGGCTTTTTGCCAAATAGGGGCTGATCTTCAATTGGAAAAGAAAGTCAAAGCAGATGAAAACTTAATTTTAGCTTCTTATGGGAAAATGAGCCAAGAGGAATTGGCTAATTATTATCACGCCGCCCACGTCTATTTGTCAACTTCAAAACATGAAAGCTTTGGCAAGGTTTTGATTGAAGCGATGGCCTCTGGTCTGCCGGTTGTGGCTACGGCCACTACTGGTTCTAAGGGAATTATTAGAAACGGATATAATGGTTACCTGGTTCCTATTGGCGATAGTCAAGCGTTGGCCAGAAAAGTTTTATACCTGCTTAATAATCCCCAAAGAGCCAGAGAAATAGGGCAAAGGGGGAGAAAATTAGTAAGGGAAAAATTTGGCCAGGAAGAAAAGGTCAAAGATATTATTGGTTTTTGGGAATATTTATCACGCCAATAAAACAAAAATTATGTGCGGCATTAATGGATTTAATTTTAACCAACCGGATTTGATTCGGCAGATGAATAAGAGGATTGGTCATCGCGGTCCTGACTTTGAAGATGTTTATTTAACTGATGATTTTTCTTTGGGGCATGTTCGTTTATCAATAATTGATTTGTCGGAAAAAGCTAAACAACCGATGTTTAATGAGGATAAATCGCTAGCTTTGGTTTTCAACGGAGAAATTTACAATTACAGAGAATTAAAAAATGATTTAGAAAAAAGAGGCCATCGTTTTTTGAGTCAGTCAGATTCAGAAATTATTTTACACCTTTATGAAGATTTAGGCGTTGATTGTCTAAAAAAGTTAAATGGGATGTTTGCTTTTGCTGTTTTGAATATTAATAAAGGGGAAGTGTTTTTGGCTCGCGATAGAATAGGTATAAAGCCTCTTTATTATTATTTTAGCCGCTCGGCGGGAAAAAACGGGGGAGCTAAGTTTATTTTTTCCTCTGAAATAAAAGGAATTTTAGAGCACAATATTGAAAGAGAAATTAGTATGGAGGCCTTTAATCATTACTTCCGCCTTCATTATATCCCGCATCCTTATACAATTTTTAAAAATATTTATAAAATCCCCCCAGCCAGTTATTTGCTTTTAAAAAACAACCAGCTAATCATTAAGAAATACTGGCGAATAAATGATTACAGCGATTTAGAATCCGAAGACGAGATTATAGAAAAAATACAATACTTAATGGAAGATTCTGTTAGAAGGCAGCTTATTTCTGATCGGCCATTGGGCCTCTTTTTGTCAGGCGGGGTTGATTCTACCTCTATTTTAGGGACAATGCGCCAGTTGGGGCACCAAAAGATAAAGACATTTTCTGTTGGTTTTGATTTTGATTCTGACTATTACAATATTGATTTTAATCTGGCTAAAAAAATAAGCCGGCATTACCAGACAGACCATCACGAGTTTTTAGTCAGCGGTCGCGATATGCTGAAAAATATAGAAAAAGTTGTTTACCAGATGGACGAGCCAATAGCCAACGCTACTCAAATTGTTACCTATCTTTTGTCAAAATACACTCGCCAGGAAGTGGCTGTTGTTTTGGGCGGGGACGGCGGAGACGAGCTTTTCGGCGGCTATAAACGGTATGCTTACAGTCAGCTGGCCGGCAAATGGCAATTAATCCCCCTGTTTTTGAGAAAAAACATAATTGCTAAAATGCTTATTGATTCATCGGGAAAATATTTAGGGAAAGGAGATTTATTGGATAAACTCAATGTGCCGCCCGGGGCAGAAAAGTACTTAATGTTTATGTCGCAGAAAGATAATGTTTTAAAAGAAGTTTTAAAAGAAAATTATTTTGAAAAAGATTTAACAAAAGAATTTTTCCAAGATAAATATTTTGATAAATTTTCAGGAGATGATTTTGAAAAATATTTTATGCTGGTTGATTTACAAAGCTGGTTGGTTGATGAATCATTGATGAGAACAGATAAAATGACCATGGCTTTTGGTTTGGAAGAAAGAGTGCCTATTTTGGATCATCGCTTGGTGGAGCTATCAGCAAAAATCCCAAGCTGTTTAAAGCTCAAAAGCGGCGGAAAGCATATTTTTAAAAAAGCAATGGGAGAACATTTGCCTGATTATGTTGTTAATGCCCCTAAAAGAGGATGGTTTTCGCCTGTTGCCAAGTGGCTTAGGACTGACTTGAAAGATTTTGCTTACCAAGTTTTGTCTGAAAGCTACTGTCCTAAAACAAATGATTATTTTGATTTTAAGGGGATTAGAAATATATTGGATGATCATATAGAGAAGAAGCGCTATAATCTGACTGCTCTTTTAGTTTTAATTACTTGGCAGGTTTGGGCAAGGCAGTATTTGTCCCGCCAATAGGAAAAAATTGGTAAAACGAAAAATATGAAATTATTAATGATTACCAGAAAAATAGATAAAGACGATCCCCAGGCCGGCTTTGCTTATAACTGGGTTAGAAAGCTGGGCCAGCGGTTGGACCAATTGAAGGTAATTTGTTTGGAAAAAGGAAATGCTTCTGGCTTGTCTAATAATATAGAAATTTTTTCTTTAGGCAAAGAAAGGGGCAAAAATCGCTTAGCCGAGTTTATAAACCTCCAAAAAGGGGCAATAAAATTTATCAGGCATGTTGACGGAGTTTTTTGCCACCAGAACGCTGAATATATAATTTTAATTTCTCCTTATGCTAAAATATTTAGGAAAAAGATAGTTAGTTTTTACGGCCATAAAGCAGTTAATTGGAAAACAAAATTAATAGCTCTTTTGGCAGATGTAGTTGTCACTTCCAGTAGAGCAGGCTTTAATATAGACACCCCGAAGAAAAAGGTTATTGGCCAGGGGGTAGACACAGAGTTATTCAGGCCTGATTTTACTAAAAAAGAAAAAGGCGTTTTAAAAATTATTTCAGTTGGCAGATATTCGCCGATAAAAGATTACATAACTCTGGTAAGGGCAGTCAGTTTAATAAAAAGACAGAGAGACGATGTTTCTCTCTGTGTCTTTGGCAATATTACTGCCGATGAACAGGAAAAATATTATAATAAGATTAAAGGGCTGGTAAGGGAATTGGGCCTTGAAAATAATGTTCTTTTAAGCCGCGGCATTTCGCAGAAAGAACTGGCTGGAATATACAGGAGTTTTGACTTGGCTGTTAATTTATGTCCGACTGGCGCTCCGGATAAAGCCGGCTTTGAAGCGATGGCCTCGGGCCTGCCTCTTTTTACTTCTAATAAAAGCTTTGAGAAAGATTTCGGCCCCTATGTCAATCAGCTTGTTTTTAAAGAAAAAGATGAAAGAGATTTAGCTGATAAAATTATTAATTTATCTGAAAAGCGCAAAATGGAAGAAATGGGATTATTTTTAAGAAAACAAGTTATTAAAAAACATAATTTGGATAATTTATTGGATAAAATATTACAATGCTTTTGAAAAGGTATACTAAAAATATGATAGCTATGGCCAGTCCTTCCAAAAAGGGGGTTTCTGTTTTAATGTATCATTCAGTTGATAATAATAATGTTTTTTTTACAGTCAGCCCTGAAAACTTTAAAAAACAAATGAACCGCCTTTTTAAAAGTCACTATCGCGTTATCCGTTTAGATGAGTTGATAGATGTTTTAGAAAAAGGGGAAAAGATGCCTAAAAAAACAGTTGTTTTAACATTTGACGACGGCTACAAGGATAATTATACAAATGCTTGGCCGATTTTAAGGAAATATAATTTCCCGGCAATAATTTTTTTGACAGTTGATTTAGTGGGCCGAGAGATAAGCAATTCGCAAAATAGTTCCTTACCGGCTTTAAATTGGCAGGAGGCAAAAGAAATGAGCAATTCGGGGTTGATTGAATTTGGCTCTCACAGCTTAACTCATCCCAAGCTTGATAAAATGGATATTTTAAAGGCAGAAAAAGAAATAATTATATCAAAGAAAATAATTGAAGATAAGATGGGCAAAGAATGTCTTTATTTTAGTTCTCCTAAGGGGCGCTATACTCCAGAAATTATAGAAGTTGTTAAGGAAAGCGGATATAGAGCCTGCTTGGGCATCTCGGGAGGTTTTGTTAAAAAGGGGGATAATCTTTATCCGCTAAAAAGGAATTCTATTAATTCGACAACAACACTCATCCAATTTAAGTCAAAAATATAATTTTTTGGCGAGCGCAAGAAATCTCTCGGGCTGGGTATTTTTCTCGGACTAAGGGGCCTTCTCGGGCTAAAGAACGAAGGTTAATGTATATGAAAAAATTTTTTGATTACACCAAACAAATATTTAGGGGGAAAAGCATTTATCGGATATTATTTAACTGGCAGGTGGAAAAACACTGCCGTGATCTTGACGGCCTTTGCCTTGATTTGGCTGCTGGCGGGGAACCAAGTTATTACAATTATTTGTCTTTTTCAAAAGAAGCTAAATTAATTAAAGCTGATAACAGCGAATTAAAAATATCCGATATGCGTTTGGACTTTAACC
This sequence comes from uncultured Candidatus Saccharibacteria bacterium, assembly GCA_964420115.1. Lineage (GTDB taxonomy): Bacteria > Patescibacteriota > Minisyncoccia > Portnoybacterales > UBA2143 > CAYQQO01. Next base: position 23,619 of record CAYQQO010000001.1, read on the forward strand.
AGCCGCTGGCTTTAAAGGATAATTCTTTTGACAATGTTCTTTTTTTTAACGCAGTTTATATTGTCAGAAAGCCCGAAGCTCTTTTTAGAGAAATGCACCGCGTTTTAAAAGAAAACGGCCGCCTTTTTGTTTCTTCTCCTTATATTCTTAATGAAGCAAAGGAGCCGGATGATTTCAGGCGTTTAACTTCTCAAGGATTAGAGGAGGTTTTGAAAAACAGCGGCTTCCAAAAATTTGAAATAATCCCCTTTGGCAACAGGTTTACTGCCGCCGCTTTTCTGCTTAATTGTTTTTTTCTTTTTAATGTTGTTCGTTTTTTTGCTTGCGGTTTGGCTATTCTTTTGGATTATTTAGTCCCTAAAAACATTAAGAGGCGGCATCCTTGCCCTTTGGGGTACTTTATCATTGCTAAAAAATGAAAATATACTATATAAACAATACTCGTTTGCCGACAGAGAGGGCTCATGGCTTGCAAATTATGAAAACGTGCCAGGCGCTGGCTGACAAAGGCGTTTTTTTGGAATTAATTATTCCCCGGCGCTTTAATAAAATTAAAGAAAACCCCTTTGATTATTACGGAATTAAAAGTAGTTTCAAAATAAAAAAAATATTTTCTTTAGATATAACTTTCTTGGGCAAGTTATTGGGTAAAACTGCTTTTTTAAGTCAATCTGCTTCTTTTGCCAAAATTGCTTTTCTTTTTGTTTTTTTAAAAGTAAAAAAAAGCGATATTATTTATTCGCGCCACTTTTTTACATTGCTTTTTGTCAGTTTTTTGGATAGAAAATTTATTTATGAAATGCACACTTTCCCAAAAAAATACTTTTGGCACAAAAGAGTTTTTAAAAAATCATTCGGCATAGTGGCAATTACTAACGGGCTTAAAAATAAATTAGTTGAGAAGGGGATTCCAGAGAATAAAATATTGGTTTTGCCCGATGGTGTAGATTTAAATCATTTTAATATTAATTTATCAAAAGCAGACTGCCGTCAGAAAGTCAATCTTCCAATTGATAAAAAAGTAATTTTGTACAGCGGGCATTTGTATAACTGGAAAGGCGGACAAACACTGGCTAAGGCGGCAGGATTTTTTGGCAATGACTATCTTTTTGTTTTTGTCGGCGGGACAAAAGAAGATATTAAAAGGTTTAAAAAAAGAATATCAGCTTTTAAAAATATTATGCTCGTTGGCCATCAGCTGCACAAAAGTATCCCCTATTGGTTAAAGGCGGCTGATCTTCTTGTTTTGCCTAATTCCGGCAAAATGAATATTTCTAAATACTGGACATCGCCAATGAAGATGTTTGAATATATGGTCAGCAAAAGGCCGATTACAGCTTCTGATTTGCCTTCAATTAGAGAGGTCCTTAACGAAAACAACGCTTTTTTGGTTAAGCCAGACAACGAGAAATCATTGGCCGAAGGGATTAAATATTGTTTAAACAATTTGGATTTTTCCGAAAAAATATCAGAACAGGCCTTTAAAGACGTACAAAAATACAGTTGGGATAAAAGAGCAGAAAAATTTTTAAGTTTTATTAAAAAGGAAACAAAAAAATGAGAAAAAGCTTAGTTATTAATCAGGAGCAAATCGCTGATGTTAAAAACATTCTCAACCGGGCATATTACCCTTTAGACGGCTTTTTAAGAAAAAAGGACTTTATAAGCGTTGTTTCTAATATGCGCTTGTCAGGCGGGCAGGTTTGGCCTATTCCTATTGTTTTAGATGCAGGGAGAGGTCAGGCGATTGATTCTAAAAAAGAAAAAGAATTAAATTTAATTGGTCCTGATAAAAAGCCCGTTGCCTTGTTAAAAGAAATAGAAATATACAAGTATAATAAAAGATTTTTAGCAGAGAATGTCTTTGGCACATTAGATGAGAATCATCCCGGGGTGGAAAATATTTTTAAAATGAACAACTACTTAATTGGCGGCCGCATTGAAAAAGCAAAAGATTTAATGGGAAAGAATAAGAGGGTTTCTCTTTTTGACAAATATAATTTGACTCCTTCCCAGACAAGGGATATCTTTAAAAGAAGGGGGTGGCGGAAAATAGTTGCTTTTCAGACAAGAAATATTCCTCATCGCTCACACGAAGCGCTTCAGAAATTAGCCTTAAGGCAAGTTGATGGTCTGTTTGTTCAGCCAGTTATCGGCTGGAAAAAAACAGGCGATTTTTTAGATGATGTTATAATCAAGAGTTACGAAATTTTGGTTGACAGATATTATCCGAAGGGAAAAGTTCAATTAGGTATTTTGCCCCTTAAAATGAGATACGCCGGACCAAGAGAAGCGATTTTTCACGCTTTAATAAGAAAAAACTATGGTTGCACCCATATGATTGTTGGAAGAGATCATGCCGGCATAGGTAATTATTATTCTTCATTTGCCGCCCAGGAAATTTTTAGTAATTTTCTGCCGGAGGAAATCGGTATTGATATAGTTAAGTTTGATAATTTTGTTTATTGCCAGATGTGTAAAAAATTTATTTCTCAAAGCAAATGTTCTCATTTAGATAAGGATAAATTATTTTTAAGCGGGACAAAAATAAGAGAATTGATTAAAGAAGGACAGCCACTGCCTAAAAGATTAATTAGGAAGGAAATTAGCGATTTACTGCTTAATTACCCTAGCCCATTTGTTGATTAACTTATAAAATTGCGTCAGTGGCTTTATTTTATAAAAAGATTGCGAGGTAATATATGTGTAAAAATAAAGGATTTGTTTTGTGGTTTACCGGTCTTTCTATGGCCGGCAAAACTACGGTAGCTAATAAGGTTTACAAAAAATTAAAAGAAAGGGGGTTGCGTGTAGAGAAGCTGGACGGCGATGTTGTCCGCCGCGGCCTGACAAGAGATTTAGGTTTTTCTCCAAAAGACAGGGATATGAATATAGAGAGAGTCGCTTTTGTGGCTAAAATACTAAGCAGAAATAATATTGGCGTTGTTTCCTCTTTTATTTCTCCCTACAGAAAGCACAGACAGATGGTAAAAAGAAGTTCTCTTAATTTTATTGAGGTTTATGTTAACGCTCCTTTGGAAGTTTGTGAAAAAAGAGATAAAAGAGGATTGTATAAAAAAGCTCGTTTGGGTCAAGTTAAATATTTTACTGGGATTTCCGATCCCTATCAGCCTCCTCTTGGGCCAGATATAGAACTTTTAACCGACAAAGAGACAGTTAATCAGAGCGCTGATAAGGTAATTAGTTATCTCTGCGCTAAAAAATTAGCGCCAAAAATTTAGATTGAGACCAATTAATTTTTCCAGTTTCTTAATATCTTGCTGGTAAACTTTTAACAGCCTTTTTCTTGTTGACGGGTCAATTTGCGGATATTTGCCAATGGGGCTTGATATGATTTTATCTATTAGTTCTATTATTTTTTTAAAACCTATTTTTTTGAAAAAATTAGCGACAATAACCCCGAATTTATATGAATTTATTTTTTTTATCGCTTTCCCCATAGTTTTTTTAGCTAAAGCCGCGCGATAGTTTTTTGATGGGTTTTTAGTTTTCAACAAAGATGGAGGAATAAATTGGTCATTAACATTTAAAAACTGATAGACCTTTTTGATAAAAGCTTTTGGGTCCCTGTTGATTTCTTCGTAAATTAAGATTAATATATTTTGGCGGGGGAATAATTTGAAATAGTTTGAGAGATAAGAATAATAAAACCCTCTTTTAGTTATTTCTGGATGTTTTTCAAGATATTCCTCAAAGGATTTGTTTTTGAATTCAAAGCTGGCGACTGACAGATAATTGGAAAAAGCTCTTTCTATCGGGTTTCTTAAACAAATAATCAGCTTTGTATCTGGGAAATGTTTTTTTATTTGTTTGGCGGTCGGAAAGGAGCTGTAATAGCCGGCATCGTATTCGCCCACTATTTGTTCTTTTTGGCAAAGGAAATGTTTGCTGTACCAATTGAGTCCGTAGTTATATGAGGGAGTGCCGAAAAAATGGACTTCCTTTGGGGAAGACAAGCAAATTTGAGGGTGCTCTTTCAGGCAGTTGGCGATCCATGTGGTCCCTGCCCTTTGCACTCCGATGCCTATAAAATCAATTTTAAAACTATTTTTCATATTCGCCTATATTTATTTATATCAACTTGTTTTTCCGGGGGTGGAAACAAGTTTTCATTCTTGCGCGCATTGTTATGTGAGTAAGCTCGTTTTCAAAGCCTTACAGACAGCTCTCTCATTTATTGCGTTAATCAAAGCATAAATAAGACATTTGGTAAAGTTCGCATTGAGAATATAGTAGTGTAATTTTATGAAAATTTTATTCATTTTACCTAAAATTAATTCACCGACCAAATGGATAGTTGGCTTGGCGTACATGTCAGCAATTTTGAAAAAAGCCGGTTATCAAGTTGAATTATTGGAAGTTAACAAAAAAGAAGAGATTAAAAAAGTTGTCCCTTTAGTAAAATTGTGCCAACCAGCAATAATTGGCTTATCGGCAAATTCTCATCAATACACATATGCTAAAGAAATAGCCAAGCAGATTAAATTAAACTTTAATATCCCTGTATTTTTAGGGGGCGTTCATGCTGCCTTAACGCCTGATCAGATTATTAAAGATGAAATTTTTGATGGAGTTTGTGTTGGAGAGGGCGAGAAGCCCTTTTTGGATTTAGTAAAAAGAATTGAAGAAGGCGAGGATTACAGTGATGTATCTAATTTTTGGTTTTATTCGTCTGGTGGTTTTGTTAAAAACGATGTTGGCCCTCTAGTTTCTGATTTAGACGATTTGCCTTTACCTGATATTTCTATTTTTAAATTTTACAACCAAGCTGGTCAAAGTGAAATCGTTCCCAGGTTTATTTTTTCTCGCGGCTGTCCCTTTAATTGCACTTATTGCTGTAATCACGTTTTCAAAAAAATTTATGCCGGTCATGGCAGATACCTAAGATTTAGAAGCGTTGACAAGGCCTTGGATGAAATTAGTTCGGTCAGAGAAAAATATAATTTTAGTCATTTTAAAATTGATGATGACACCTTTTCTTTAAATAAAGATTGGTTGATTGAGTTTTGTAATAAATATAAAAAAAAGTTTGATATGAGCTTTGAGTGTAATATTAGGCCCGGTTCAGTAGATGAAGAAATATTACTCGCCTTAAAAGAAGCGGGTTGTAGTTTAATAAAAATTGGCCTGGAAACAGGCAATGAAGCCTTGAGAAAAGAAATACTTGGGCGTTCTATTACTAACCAAAATATTGTTGGGCTCTTCCAGTCAGCTAAAAAAGTTGGCTTAGATACTTTTTCTTTTAATATGATTGGAGTGCCCGGCGAGACAAAAGAAACTATAAAAGAAACCATTAATTTAAACGCCCAAGTTAAGCCAACTTTTATGCAGGTAACTGCCTTTTATCCTTATCTCGGGACTTTACTTGGCCAAAAATGCATTGACGAAGGGCTTATTGGTTCTTATCGGGTTGATTCATATATGGAAGAATCAATTCTAAGCTTGCCGAATTTGAGCGCTAAAGATATAAAAAGGGCGGTTAAAAATTTCCAGTTTAATGTCTATAAGAGCTATAGTATAGGGCGGGCCCTATTGGAAAAAAAGAGACATTTGAAAGGTTTTATTACCTCAAAGCCCTTTTTGGTAAAAATAATTAAGCCGGTTTATAAATTGATAAAATTTTCATGAAAGTGGTTTTAGCGACAGCTCCCCGCGCTTTGGGAGAAATAGAAATGGCTGGTCTGCCCTTTTTGGGGGTGGGTTATTTAGCGTCTTATTTAGAAGAGGCCGGTCATAAAGCAGTAATTGTTGATTCCCACAGCGATAATTTAAGCGTGGAAAAAGCGGCAAAAAAAATTATTTCTTTTAATCCTGAAGTGGTTGGTGTGACAGCCACTACTCACAACCGTCTGCAAGCTATCGCTTTAATAAAAACTTTAAAAAAAGAACAGCCTAATTTGTTAATTGTTGTTGGCGGCCCTCATTTTTCTTTAAGCGACAAAGATGCGCTGAGTTCTGTTCCGGAAATTGATTGTGTTGTCAGGTATGAGGGGGAAATAACATTAAAAAAATTGTTGGATGTCTGGCCTGATGAAAATAAATTAAAAAATGTTTTAGGGATTACTTACCGTAATAAAAAAGGTTCTGTTGTTTTTACTCCTGACAGGCCTTTTATAGAAAACTGGTCTAATTTGCCTTTTCCTGCTTGGCATCTTTACGATTTGGATAAATACCAAAAAAAAATTTATCAGACCGATTTCAGAACAATCGGCGTAATCTCGGCCCGCGGATGTCCTAATGTTTGCACTTATTGCGCCAATGCCGCTTTTTGTAAATCAAAACTTCGCTTGCGCGATCCTAAAAATTTTGTTGATCAGTTGGAATTTCTAAAGAAAGAATACGGCTTTGAAGGTTTTAATTTTTGGGACGATACTTTGACTGTTGTTAAAAGCCATGTTAAAGAGATTTGCCGTCAGATACTTAAAAGAAATCTAAATATTAAATGGTATGCCCGGGCTCGGGTTAATACGGTTGATAAAGAAATTATTGAGTTAATGAGAAAGGCCGGCTGTATTAGGATAAGTTACGGCATAGAATCAGGCAGTCCGAGAATATTAAAGGTGATAAAGAAAAACATTACATTAGAGCAAGCCAGAGAAGCAATCGGTTTTTCTTCTCGGGCGGGCATGATTGTCAGTTTGAATTTTATTGTTAATTTGCCGACAGAAACAATGGATGATTTAAAAATGACAGCTGAATTAATAAAAGAGTTTAATCAAATGGAGCGGGTTAAGGCCAGTTATGGGTTTTTGCTTATTTATCCCGGAACAGAAGTGGAAAGATTTGCCAAGGAAAACGGCATTTTACCCAAAAATTTTTCTTGGAACAGCTCTCATCAAACAGAGAAATACAAGCTTATTAGCGAAGATCCCAGCGTTCCTTATATGGAATGGGAAGGCAAGAAAATAGAAACAGTTAAGGCCTTTATGGTTAAAAATTTAAACACTAAAAGCGGCCTGATTAAAAAGGGGTATAAGAAATTAAAGCGGGTTAAATCATTAAAAGAGTTAAAAACCTTATCAAAGGCGGGAATTAAATATTTAAAAGGATAATGAGCAAAGAATTCAAAATTGATTTTATCGGCATCGGCGCGCCAAGATGCGCTACTGGCTGGGTTTTTAATATTTTAAAAGAGCACAAAGAGGTTTGTTTTTCTTTTGTTAAAGAAACACAATTTTTTAATATGGATTATAATTACGAAAAAGGATTGGCTTATTATGAAAACTTTTTTAAAGGTTGTCCAGAAGGGCAAATAAAAGGGGAGTTTACCCCTGCTTATTATTTGCAGGAGAAAACAGCTCAACGCATTAAAAATAATTTTCCTCGGGTTAAATTATTAATAGTTTTAAGAAATCCGATGCAAAGAGCATATTCTCATTACCTTTTTAACAAAACAAGAGGCGTCCCGGTTAAATCTACCTTTGAAAAAGAGATAGAGAGAAATCCCCAATATATAAATGATGGATTTTACTATAGGCATTTATCTAAATTTTTAAAATATTTTAATTCTAATCAAGTATTGGTTGTTATTTATGAAGATATAATTTTAAAGCCGGAAAAAACAGCTGAAAAAATCTATAAGTTTTTAAATATAGATTATAAATTTATTCCTTCCTCTCTTAATAAAATAATTAATTCTTACAACAGTAGTTATTTGAAAATCCCCCTAATTAACCAGATAATGCAAAAAATTTGGAGAAAAACACGAGGATATCAATTAGGGAGAAAAGCGCTTATTTTTTTTAAATTGTTGGGGCTTAATAAAGTTGCTAAGTTTGTTTTAGAGGTAAACCGGGCTGAAAAAAAATCAGGTTCTGCTAAAGAGCAGATTAGATCGGGGACTAATAAAAAGCTAAAAGAAATATTTGAAAGCGATATTAAAAAATTAGAAAATTTTATAGGGAGAGATTTAAGTTTTTGGCAATAAATATGTGCGGAATCGCTGGGTTTACAGGGAGAAAAAATGATGTTCGCCTAGCCATTATGGTCAGGCGGTTGATTCATCGGGGCCCTGACGATGAAGGTTTTTATAGTGATGAAAATGTTTCTTTGGGGATGAGAAGATTGAGTATTATTGATTTGTCGACCGGGCGCCAGCCAATTTTCAGCGAAAATGAAAATGTTGTTACTGTTTTTAACGGGGAGATATATAATTTCTTAAAATTAAGAAATGATTTGGTTAAAAAGGGGCATAGGTTTTCTACTAATTCTGATACAGAGATAATCGTCCATCTTTATCAGGAATTAGGAAATAAGTTTGTTGACCAATTAGATGGCATGTTTGGTATTGCTCTTTGGGATAAGAAAAAAAAGAAATTAATTTTAACCCGCGATCGCTTTGGTAAAAAGCCATTGTATTATACTCAAATCGGCCGACAGCTTGTTTTCGCTTCGGAGATTAAGTCCATTCTGGAATACGGCGTTAAAAAAGAAATAAATTTTGAAGCTCTTCATCATTATTTTTCTCTCAAACACATTCCTGATCCTTTGACAATTTACAAGAATGTTTATTCCTTGCCTGCTGGCAGTTGTTTGGTTTTCCAAAAAGAAAAAATAAAAATAAAAAAATATTGGCAGCTTGATTACAACACTATAAATCCCAGAAGCGAGTTAAAAATAATTGATAAATTGGATTATTTATTAAACCAAGCAGTCGCTAAAAGATTAGTCAGCGATGTGCCCATCGGCGCTTATTTGAGCGGTGGCTTGGATTCCAGTTTAGTGGTGGCTCTTTTTAGCCGATTAGCCCAAGGAAGAATTAAGACATTTTTCATGACTTATCAAGGCGATTTTTCAGGCAAAGAAAATGATCGGAAATTTGCCGGACAAATCGCTAAAAAGTATAAAACCGACCATTATGAGTATGTCATGAAATATCAAGAGCTGGCTGATTCTTTGGAAGGTGTTTTATCTGCTTTTGATCAGCCTTTTGCCGGAGTTATTTCCACTTATTTTATTTCACAATTAATTAAAAAGCATGTTAAGGTAGCAATTTCCGGAGATGGCGCAGATGAGTTGTTTGCCAGTTATTTAGTAGCCCGTTTAGCTTTCCCTATAGATAATTATTTAAAAAATAACGGGAAAGACATAGAAGCGCTAAAGCCATTTAATGAGCAAATAGATTTTTTAAAGAGTATCGCTGATAAGCCAGAATGGCGCTGGCGCTCTAAATTAGTTGTTTTTAACGAGAAAGAAAAAAGAGAGTTGTATCAGAATAAATTATTAGAACAGCTTGATAAATGCAGTACGGTGAAGTTATACCGGAATTATTTTAGATCCTCTACAGCCACGGATCCTTTAAACAGAGTTTTGGATGTTGACTGCAAAACCGTTTTGACGGATCAGGTTTTGCCTTTTGTTGACCGTTTATCTATGGCTCATTCTATTGAAGTGCGTTGTCCTTTTTTGGATTATCAGTTGGCTGAATATGCGGCGGGCCTCCCGGGTCAATGGAAAATAAGGCAAGGGGAGACAAAATATATTCTTAAGAAATTAGGCGAGAGATATTTACCCCAAAAATTAGTTTATCGGCCCAAAGAGGGTTTTATTATGCCAATAAATGACTGGTTGATGAATAAAATGGAAAAGCAAGTAAAAAATATTTTATCAGTCAGGCGTTTGGAAAAACATAATCTCTTTAATCAAGATATTGTCAAAAATTTAGTTGAGTGTTATTATTCTAAGCGGCTCATTAACAATTCAAATAAAATCTGGAGTCTGCTTATGTTCCAGCTTTGGTGGGAAAACAATATTAAATAGGAGGATAATAATATGAAAGTAGTTCTTTTTGCTTTAACTGGTTTTGGCAACGGGGTTTTAGATGTTTTGTTGGAAAGCGGATGCCAAGTAGGAGCTGTTTTTACCAGAGTTGAGAAGGGTTCTTTCCCTTATTACAGAGAAAAAAACATTTTCCGCTATGCCAAAGAAAGGGGCGTTCCCGTCTACGCTGAAATAAACTGGACTGATATTTATAGAATTATCAACGGCATTTCGCCCGATCTTCTTTTGGTGGCGACATATTATCGGATAATCCCCCAACAAATAATTACCATGACTCCCTTGGCTGTTAATCTGCATCCTTCCCTTTTGCCTAAATATAGGGGAGCTACCCCTTGTTTTTGGGCACTTTTTAACAAAGAGAAGGAAACAGGGGTAACAGCCCATTTTCTTACAGAAAAGCCTGATGCCGGAGATATGCTGATTCAAAGAAAGTTGGCAATAAGAGCAGATGAGGACGAGCGCTCTTTAAGAAAAAGATTATCTCAATTGAGCGCAGATGTCGCGCGGGAGCTAATATGGCAAATTAGAGAAGATCAGCTTAGTCCCGTACCTCAAGAAGAAGCCAAGGCAACTTATTGCTCAAAATTTAATAAAGAGTCGGTAAGAAAAAGAAAGGGGGTTGTGGTCGTTAATCTTAAAAAAAACCAGCAATGGCTGACGGATTATGTTTTTCTTCGCAATAAGCACCTCCAAGCTCTGCTTAGCGAAAAAGTTGATTTGGCTGCAACAAAAGAGTGGCTAAGGCAAAATGATGTTGAGTTGTACGGAATAATTGATGGCGGAATTTTCCAAGGGGCTGTTGTTATATACATTAAGGAAAATAAAGGGGAGGGGGAGGTGGCTTTTTTTACTTCTAATATTGGTTGTGGCTATGGAGGCAGACTGTTGAAAATAACTGATGTTGTAGCAGTGGAGCGAAGGCTTTCGAAGCTTTGCGCCTGGACTAGGGATAATAATGTGCCAGCTATCAATGTTTTTCGACGAAACAGATATTTTTTGGTTAAGAAAACAGAAAAAACTTATCGAGGCGAAAAGATAAAAGGATATCTTTTTGAGAAATACAAGAAAGGAGACAGAAAATGAGTAAAGCTGTTTCAAGTGATAAGGAAGCTGAAAGACTGGAAGATGCCGGATGTTTCCCCAGGGTGGTTCTTATTGATACAATCAACTTTTGCAATCTGCGCTGTTCTATGTGCGGCCGTCAGGAAATGGCAAGGAAAGGCGGTATTATGAAAACACCGCTTTACCAGAAAATCATTAACGAGATAACCGCCAAAGACAAAAGCGTCAGGGTTTGGCTTGTCTTTTTCGGCGATCCCTTTATGTTGAAAGGGAAATTCCGCGGCTACATGGGATATGCTAAAGAGAAGGGGCTGACTGACGTGGTGGTTAACACCAATGGCAATCTGATGAATGAAGAGCGCTCTCGGGAAATGATTGATGCCGGCTTAGACGCTGTTTATATCGGTATTGACGCTGTAAGCGCGCCTGTTTACAGTAAACTGCGGATAGGCGGTAATTTACCTAAAGTTGTCGCTAACGTCAAGCGGTTGATTGAGTTAAAAAAAGAAACAGGAGCGGATAAGCCCGAGGTTTTTGTCCAGTTTGTTGAAATGAGGGAAAACAGCCATGAAAAACAGAAGTTCATTGACTTCTGGACAGGCCAGGGGGCGATTGTCAAGGTCCGGCCAAAAGTAAGCTGGGCAGGGACAGTAGCGGCTGACAATCTGAAGGCGGGTGAAGAAAGACACCCCTGCTACTGGGCCATGCGGACAATGAATATCCTTTTTGACGGCCGGGTTTGCCTCTGCGCTGTTGACTACGACGGCAGGTTTATTGCCGGCGACATCAGCAAGGAATCGCTGGAAAATGTCTGGCTTAACGGGCTGGGGCAAATCCGCAAGATGCAAAGAGAGGGAGAGTATTCTTCTCTGCCGTCTATTTGCCGCTATTGTTTGGACTGGCAGGCGGCCAAGGCGCAATTCCGTCAATAAGTTTTGCGGCGGGATGAGCCAAGTTTGGCGGGAAGAGAGGGCTTTCTTGTTGACAAGAAGAGAAAGCCCTTTTATATTTGTATAAAAATACAAGTTGTTCCTTGAATAAAAAAACTATGCCGATAAATTTCCAATGGAGAAGGAGAAAGCTATGCGAATAAATCATTTGCCAGAAGAGTTTAAGATTAAAGAAGGCGCTGAAGAATTCCCATTAATGGTTGTTCTTTCCTTCGTTTATATTTGCAACGCCAGGTGTCCACAATGTCCTTATACGCAAACCAATATCAGAGCTGACTATAAAGATGCTCTTTATATGCCGGAGGAGCTTTTTAAAAAAATCGCTGATGAATGCGGCCAGTATCAGGCATATATTCGTCTTTCTGGAGGAGGCGAGCCTCTTCTTCATCCTAAAGCGCTTGATTTGGTTGAGTACGCCAAGGAAAAAAGGGCTAAGATCGGGCTTATCACCAACGGCTCCTTAATAGATGGAAAGAAAGCTGGTCGACTGCTGGCTTGCGGGACTGATATGATTGAATTTAGTGTTGATGCGGCTGATAAAGAGACATATAGCCAGTTGCGCAAGGGGCTTAGTTTCGGCAAATTGGTTGAAAATGTCAGATATATTGTTCAAAAAAGAGATCAGTTAAATAGCCCGAGCAGGATAATCGCCAGCATTATCAATCAAAAAGCTGTTGAGGGAAAGCTTGATTCTGTTGTTAGTTTTTGGGGAGAAATTGTTGATGATGTTCAGGTTAGAAAGTATCTGACCTGGGGTTATCTTAACGATCACTCGGCCGATTCAAGGCCATATTTGCCGCCAGAGCAGAGAATTCCCTGTCCTTGGCTGTTTGAAAGATTAAATATTGACAGCAGGGGGGATGTCACTCTTTGCGGAGAGGACATCGCCTTTAAAGAAAAGTTCGCTAATGTCTATAAGCAGCCAATCAAGGAAATATGGCGCGGCCCTGTTTTTGAGAAAGCGCGTCGTCTGCATCTGAGATGTCAAGGCGACCAAATCCCGCTTTGTCGGAATTGCCCTGACTGGCAGTATCGGTCTTGGACGCACAACTATTGGAAGCTGGAGGCTGAGAGAAAGGCTGATATCAACAAAAAGTAATGTTTATCGGCTTAAATACCTGCCTAAGACAGGCAAAATCCTCGTTGACAAAAACGGGGATTTTTCTTATCATAAAAGAAATAGTTGTTTGAGTTATGAAGCAAAAGAAAAAAGTGGCAGTTATTCTTCAGCCTGGATATTTGCCTTGGTTAGGGTTTTTTGAGCAGATGTATAGAAGCGATGTTTTTATTTTTTATGATGATGTCCAGTATGATAAAAACGGCTGGCGCAACAGAAATAGGATAAAAACACCTCAAGGAGAACAATGGCTGACAGCGCCTGTTTTAATTAGCGGGCAGAACAGGCCGCTGATAAAAGATGTTTTAATTGACAATAAAACCGACTGGGCTAAAAAACATTTAAAAGCTATTTCTCAAAATTACAGCAAGGCTCCTTTTTTAAATAAATATTTTGGTTTTTTTGAAGAAATTTTATTGAAAAAATGGGAGCGTTTAATTGATTTGGACGTTTCCTTAATAGAAAAGATAAATGAAATTTTGAACATTAAAAGAGAGATAAAATTTTCTTCGCAATTAGGAATTTCTGGGGGGAAGACGGGGAGATTGATAAATATTTGCAGAAAATTAGAAGGAACTCATTTCTACGAAGGTGCGACTGGGAAAGATTACATAGACGAAAAAGAATTTGAATCAGCCGGAGTGATTGTTGAATACCAGGACTACAAGCATCCAATATATCAACAGCTTTACGGCCAATTTATCCCTTATTTATCTGTTATAGATTTAATATTCAATCAAGGAGAAAGGAGCTTGGATATAATTCTGAATAAAAATGGCTAGTAGAAAAACAACAAAGACAATATTAATTACTGGCGGGGCCGGGTTTATGGGCAGTAACTTGGTTTCTTTTTTATTTTCTAAATATCCTAATTACAAGTTAATAGTTTTAGACGCCTTGACTTATGCCGGCAATACAGATAATTTTTCAAGAAGTGTTTGGGATTCTCCTCGTTTTAAATTTCATTACGGTGATATTAGAAATGCTAATTTAGTTGACGCTTTGATTTCTCAAGCAGATATTGTTGTCCATTTGGCTGCAGAAACTCATGTTACCCGTTCTATTAATGATAATTTAGCTTTTTTTGAGACAGATGTTTTGGGGACCCATACTATTGCGAACGCGGTTTTAAGGAATAAAAATAAAATAGAACGTTTTATACATATTTCTACTTCAGAAGTTTATGGGACAGCGGTCAGCCGTCTTATGCGCGAAGAGCACCCTCTTTCGCCGATGAGTCCTTATGCCAGCGCTAAAGCCGGGGCTGACAGATTAGTTTGGTCTTACTGGGCAACATACCAAATTCCGACTATTATTATTCGCCCTTTTAATAATTATGGGCCTCATCAGCATTTAGAAAAACTAATTCCCCGTTTTATTACCAGCTGCCTTCTGGATGAACCCTTGACCGTTCACGGCGATGGTAAAAGCAAGCGCGACTGGCTCTTTGTCGGGGACTTTTGCCGGGGGGTTGATAGGGCGGTTCACGGGGATATAAATAAATTGCGGGGAGAGGTAATAAATATTGGCACTAGTAAAAGTTATGATATTAATACTATTGCCCAAATGGTTTTAAAACTAGCGAAAAAGCCTTCTGATATGGTCACATATATTGACAATCGGCCCGGTCAAGTATTCCGCCATACTGCTTCTATCAAAAAAGCGAAAGAATTATTAAATTGGAAGCCGATGGTTGATTTTTCTGATGGGATAGAAAAAACAATAGCTTGGTATAAAGCTCATCCTGGTTGGTGGAAAAAGCGGGTTTGGTTGAAAAAAATTACTATTTTAACTCCAGAGGGCAAAGAAATTTTGCATTAATGAAGGTTGAGTTTTTTAAGCATAATATTGGATCTCGTGAGATTAGAGAGGTTAATAAAATTTTAACTTCATATTTTTTGACCACTGGGCAAGAGGTGGACAAATTTGAAGATTTATTTTCAAAATATTTAAAGTGTAAATACACAATTGGTTTGACTAGTTGCACTGCAGGCCTTCAATTAGCTTTGGAGGCCTTTGATATTGGGCGGGGCGATGAGGTGATCACCACTCCGCTTTCTTTTATCGCGACATCTAACGCTGTTATCCAAGCCGGAGCAAAGCCGATTTTTGTTGATGTTAAAGAAGACAGCGGCAACATTAACGAAGATCTGATAGAAGGAGCAATTTCTAAAAGAACTAAGGCAATTATGCCGGTTCATTTATACGGGAGGATGTGCGATATGGAGAAAATAAGAAAGATTGCTGATAAGTATAAACTAAAAGTTATTGAGGACGCCGCTCATTGTATTGAGGGAGAACTAAACAATGTCCGTCCGGCTATGTTAAGCGATGCCGCTTGTTTTAGTTTTTACGCGACAAAAAGCATCACTTGTGGAGAAGGCGGAGCTCTTTCAACAAATAATAAAAATTTGGCAGAGAAAATAAGAAAGATGCGCCTACACGGGCTGACTAAAAGCGCGGCCCAAAGGTATGAAAAAAAATTCAGCCATTGGGATATGGAGGAGTTTGGCTGGAAATACAATATGGACAATATCCAGGCGGCTCTTTTAATAAATCAGGTTAAAAATTTGGGGAAATATTGGGAGCGGCGGGACAGAATTTGGCGGAAATATGAATCTGCTTTTAGGGGTATTGATGGGATTGAATTTTTTGAAGTTCCAGATAGTATTAAGCATGCCCGCCATTTATTCACTATCTGTGTCTCTCCTGATAAAAGAGATAATTTGATTAAAAAGTTAAATAGTCAAGGAGTCGGCGCTGTGGTTAATTATCGGCCTATTCATTTGATGAAGTATTATAAAAACAAATTCGGTTATAAGAAAGGCGATTTCCCTGTGACTGAACAAATAGGCCGGCGGACTATTTCCTTGCCCCTTTATCCAAAGCTAAAAGACAAAGAGGTTGATTATATAATTAAGGCTGTTAAAAAATATGTATAGTTTATCAATGGTTGTTACTGCTTATAACGAAGAAGAATTAATTGAATCTTTTATTAGGAATTCAGTTGCTAAGTTATCCAAGGTGACTGATGATTTTGAGATTGTTTTAGTCAATGATGGTTCAACCGACCAAACGCTGCCTATTTTAAGAAAACTTTCTCCAGAATTATCTCAGTTGAAAATTGTAGATTTAAAAGAAAATTTAGGAACTGGCAAAAATTATATCCCCGGCTTTCAGGCCGCTTCCAAAGAAATTGTTTTTAATAATACTGTTGACGCCTTCTTTAATTTGGATGATTTGTCTAAAATGGTTAAATATTTAGACAATTATGATGTTGTTAGCGGCTATCGTACTGATTTATCAGCCAATAACTTTTATCAAAAAATATTGACTTTAGGCAATTATTGGCTGATTAGATTATTTTTTCCTTTGAAGCTGAAGGCCTATCAGACGGTCCAATTCCACCGTAATGAATTTTTAAAAAATGTTAAAATTGAAGCGGCTAGTTCTTTTATCTCTCCAGAGCTGCTTTTAAAAGCTTATTGGCAGGGCAAGAGCATCAAAGAAGTGCCTATAAAATTTCATCCCAGGACTGCTGGTCAACCGAAAGGAGGTAAATTAAAACATGTAATGAGGACTTTTAATAATATAAGCAGGTTTTGGTTTAAGTGGGTTATTCTCAAAAATTATAAATAAATAATCTTGCCCTGGACGCGGAGGGCGGCCAAATAAAAAAATGGTGACGGTTGTTTTACTCTTTATTTTTTTGTCTCTATTAATTTTTTACGGCTGGCAGTTAGCTAAGCTTATTTTGGATGAACACAGAATTGAAGCCCTTATCCCTTTATCTGTTGTTATTGGAGCGGCAAGCTATATTTTTTTATTAAATCTTACTTCTTATTTTATTAATATTGAGGTTAATTTTTATTTAACAGCCTTGTTTTTGTTTTTTATTGGATTATTAATTTATTTGAAAACAGAAAACAAGAAGATCCCTTTAGCGTGGGGGCTAAATAAAAAGGAAACTTTTATTATTTTTGGCACAGTTCTTTTAATAATGTTTTTAAATGGATTTTTATCTCTCCGTTCTGTGGAAATTGACGAATTAGCCGGCCACCACCTGCCATTAGCAAGAACTATAGCCGAGGGCAATTTCCCGGTTAGGGGATTGAATCTTCCGCAAGAGCCAGTGGTCTATCATTACGGCTATAATCTTCTTTTAGCGGCTTTTTTTAAAATTTCTGGATTAAGTGTCTGGTTTGGTCAAGATTTCAATGTTTTTCTTTTTTCCGGAGCAACGTTTCTCTTAATTTTTGCAATAGCTAAATTCTTTATTAGTCATAATTTGAAAGCATATTTTGTAGCCTTGATAGCTTATTTTGGCGGGGGGTTTAAATTTATCCATCTTTTTGAGGGCATATCTCCTTTGTATAAAAAAATTATTTTAGGGCAGGAGGTTTCTCATCCATTTAAATTTTTATCTCTGGTTTGGGAAAGCCCTCCTCTTTCTTTGGGGCCATTGGTTAAGTATATGCAATTTTTGTGGGGCCCTTTGGGATGGGCGTTGGTTTTTTGCTTAATTTATGTAATTTTTAAATTTATCAATAATCCTAAAAACAAAACTCAATTGTCTCTTTTGATAATTGTCTTGTTGTCTTCCTTGGCTTTGCTTATTGAAAATTCTTTTTTGGTCATAGCGGCTGCTTTGTTTTTTTATCCTTTTATTGAATATCTTTTCAAGAAAAATAAAGAAGAATTTAAACAAAAATTTTATTATATATTTTGGATATTGGTTATTTCGGGATTAATCGTTTTATTTGCTGGCGGGTCAATCTCTGGTATTTTCCAATTATTCTTTCAAGAAAAATTGCCTTTAGGCAAGCCAATTGAATATACTTTTTTTGATTCTCCTTTCTCTTTTTACAGGGGCGGGGATTATCCTGCGGTGCCTTTTTACGGGGAAGCTTTTGTTTTTAATTGGGGCTTTCTTTATTTCCTAATTGTCCCCGCTATTATTTATCTTTTAAGAAAGCATTTTGACAAGGGATTGTTTTTAACAATAATTAGCTTTTTTTCATTTATCCCGCCTTTTTTAATGAATTTTAATAATCCTTGGCAGGATACAGTCGCCAGATTTTATTTTTTGGTCAATCCTCTGTGGGGTATTATTGTTGGTTTATTTTTGTTTTTTCTCTTTAATTATTTTAAAGATAGGAAAATATTGAAGTATTTATTGGGTTTTTTAATAGTTTTAATATTGTTAGACGGCCTTGCTTTCCAATTCACCAGGCCTTTCTATATGTCCCGCGCTCCGGGGGTAGAAAAAGAAGGATTTATCGGCCGTCCTTTTTCTGTTAGCTCCTTGGAGTCAGGCGCTTATAAATGGGTGGATAAAAATACGAATTTTAATGATTATTTTTTGTTTTTTAAAGACGAAAGCCAGCCAATAGTGGGAGTTCAAAATTACAAATTTATTTTAGGGGCTGGGAGGTTGGCGCCTATTTATTCAGAGTGCAATAACATAGAACAATGCCCTGACCCTGATCATCCTGCTTTCTCTTTGTACCAAAAATTGATTGCTGATTGCGACAGTCAAATTTTGGAAAAATTAGAATATAACTATTTATTTGTTGATAATAATTGGCCAAAAGGGTTAGAGGAAAAATGTCTGGCTAAGAATAATTTAGAACTAAAATTTAACAAGTCAGAAAATAGCCAATTTATTAATATCTATTCAGTTAATTAATTATGCGCGTTTCTTTTTTTGTTAATCAATTGTCATCAAAAGACGGCTGGGGGAGATATTCTGTTAACCTAATAAAACAGGCGATATCTTCTGGTGTTGATTGTCATGTTTTAGCATCGGTTGATGCTAAAAAGGGGGAGTTGTCTGATGTTAGAGTTGATAAAGTTTTACCTCCTTTGTTTGCTAAAAGATCGGTTAAGCTTTTTCAATTAGGCCAAAGTTATTCCCAGATTAAAAGCTTAATAAAAAAAGCTGATATCTTGCATTGCTTAACAGAGCCCTATGCTCCGGTGGTTCATTTAGTAAAAGGGCAAAAACCGATGCTTGTGACGCTTCACGGCACTTATGCCATCAGTCCTTTCGGCAAAAAAATATTAAGGAATGTTTACTCAAAAGTTTACAGCGGTGCCGATAAATTAATTTGCGTTAGTGATTATACCAAACGCCAAATATTAAAAAAAATTAATTCTAAAAATATTATAGTTATTAATAACGGAGTTGATTGCAGTAAGTTCCAAAGAGAAAATTCCTTTGACCAAATTCCCAAAAAGAGTCATATTATAGGTGTGGGAGCGCTGACTCCGCGAAAGGGGTATCATGTTGCTCTTTCAGCTCTTGCTATTGTTAAAAAGAAATATCCGGCAGTTAAATATTTAATAGTGGGCAGTCAAAAAAACGGTTCTTATTACCAGAAACTAAGAGAAATTATCAAAAAACATAAACTGGAGAATAATGTGGGTTTTTTGGAGGGGATTTCTGATAAAGAATTAATTGATTTATATTATCGCTCTAAATTGTTTTTATTAACGCCAACAAATGTTGGTGATAGTTTTGAGGGATTTGGCTTTGTTTATTTAGAGGCCAATGCTTGCGGCAAGGCAGTTGTCGGCAGTAATAACTGCGGGGCAGAAGGGGCGATTAAAAATAACTATAACGGCCTTTTGGTTCCCCAAGATAATATACAAAAAACTGCCGAAGCTGTTTTAAAAATTTTAGACAACCCCGGCTTGGCCGCCCAAATGGGCGAGAATGGGAAAGCTTGGGCTAAAAATCATGATTGGAAACAAGTTTTTTCAAAATATTTAGATGTTTACAAGGAATTAATATGAAATTATCAATTATTTTGCCAATTTACAATGAAAAAGAGAGTATTGAAGAGTTATATAAAGAGCTTATTGGTGTTTTGAATAAGCTTTCTTTGGATTATGAAATTATTGCCATAAATGATGGTTCTTCTGATGGAAGCTGGCAAATAATGGAAAAGATTGCTAAAGAAGATAAAAATTTTAAGGCAATCAATTTTAGAAGAAACTTTGGCCAAACAGCGGCTATTTCAGCCGGGATTGATTTGTCAGCTGGCGATATTATTATCCCAATGGATGCTGACCTGCAGAATGACCCTAAAGATATACCTCTTTTTTTGGAAAATATAAACAAGGATTTGGATGTGGTTTCTGGCTGGCGCAAAGAGAGACGCGATAAAATGATTTCCAGAATAATGCCTTCCTATATTGCTAATTATTTTATTTCTTTTATTACTAAAGTTAAGCTCCACGACTATGGTTGCACAATGAAGGCCTATCGCAGAGAATTTGTTAAAAGTGTCAGGTTTTATGGAGAAATGCATCGTTTTATCCCGGCTTATGCCGCTTGGCAGGGAGCCAAGGTTGGCGAGATAGTTGTTAACCACAGACCGAGAAAGTACGGAAAAACAAAATATGGTATTTCCAGAACTCCTCGGGTGATTTTAGATCTTTTGACAGTAAAGTTTTTGACCAATTTTTTAACAAAACCAATGCATTTTTTTGGCAAAATTGGCTACTGGTCTCTTTTTTTGGGGTTTTTATCCGGGTTGTTGGCTGCAGTTTTGAGATTGTTTTTTAGTATTTCTTTTATCTTAACCCCTCTGCCTCTTTTGACCGTTTTTCTTATCCTTGTCGGCTTGCAGTTTATTTTGATGGGGTTGTTAGCCGAGATAATTATTAGGATTTATTATGAGCCAGAAAAGAAATTTATTTATTCGGTTAGAGAAAAGATTAATTTATAATTTTGCTTTAGTTCTTTTGCAAAGGCAAGATTAAATTTTATGTGCGGTATTGTTGGTTTTTATGGCCAAGGAGACAAACAGATTTTAGAAAAAATGGCCAAGTCGTTGGACTATCGCGGCCCTGATGACGAGGGCTTTTTTATTGATAATACAGTTGGCTTGGGGCATCAAAGATTGACTATTATTGATTTGTCTTCTTCTGGCAGGCAGCCAATGGCAAACGAAGACGGTAAAATACAACTTGTTTTTAACGGTGAAATATACAACTATAAAGAATTAAAAAAGGATTTGACTAAAAAGGGGCATTCTTTTAAAAGCCAGACTGACAGCGAGGTGGTTGTCCATCAGTACGAAGAAGACGGGCTTAAATGTTTTTCTAAGTTAAATGGCATGTTTGCTTTAGCAATTTGGGATAGCAGGGAAAAGAAATTGATTTTATCCCGGGATCGCTATGGCCAAAAGCCGCTCTACTGGACGGAAAATAAAAATAGCCTAATTTTTTCTTCTGAATTAAAAGCTTTGTTTTTTCATCCGTTGGTTAAAAAAGAAATAGATCCTTTGGCTTGCTTTCAATATTTTTCATTTGATTATGTTCCTCAACCAAGAACAATTTTTAAAAATATTAATAAATTAGAAAATGGACAAATTTTAGTTTTTCATCAAGAAAAAGTTGAATTAGAAAAATATTACCAATTTAATCTTGAAGAATCAGATACTAATTTTAATTCTGCTCTGAACGAATTTGAAAAAATAATTGCTGATTCAGTTAAAAAACGCTTAATAGCTGACGTGCCGGTAGGGGTATTTTTGTCTGGCGGGATTGATTCTTCAACTGTTGCCTATTTTGCCAAAAAACAAAAAAAAGAGATTGAGACATTTTCTATTGGTTTTTCTCAAAAAAGTTTTGATGAATCTTATTACGCGCTAAAGGCGGCAAATTTTTTAAAAACCAAACATTATCATTATAAATTCCAGCCGGACGATTTAATAAAAGTTATTCCTGAAATTATTGATAAACTGGACGAACCCTTTGGCGATTCTTCTATATTGCCGACATATCTTTTGTCTGGCTTTACTTGTAAAAAAGTTAAGGTAGCTTTGGCTGGCGATGGCGGCGACGAGCTTTTAATGGGCTATCCCAACCACCAAGTCCAAAAAATTATATCTCTTTTTAGGCTGGATAAGTTTAAGACAAATATTAATATAGCCGAAGTTTTAGAAAATATTTTGCCTGTTTCCAGTAAAAATTTAACTCTTTTTTATAAGGCGAAAAGATACAGTCACAGCTTAGCTTTTAACGGTTTGTGGCGTGATTTTTTAAGTATTGGAGGTTATTTGAATAATATAGACGGCTTATTTAATTTTAAAATAGATAAAAGTGAGTTGTTTAACTTTTCTAATAATTTTTTAGAGGATTTTCAAGATGCCTCCTATCTTAAAAAAATTAATCTGCTTTTACTTAAATATTATTTAACAGATAATATTCTTTTTAAGGCTGATCGGGCCAGTATGTATCATGGCTTAGAAGTGCGGGCGCCTTTTTTAGATTATCGTTTAGCTGATTTTTCAAATTCGCTTCCTTTACATTGGAAGCTGAAAGGACTTAAAAGTAAATATATTTTAAAATGTTTAATGAAAGATAAACTGCCTAAAGAAATTGTTTATCGCAAGAAGAAAGGCTTTGGCGTTCCTTTAACCCTATGGTTTAGAAAAGAATTAAAGAATTTTTTAATTGATAATTTAAGTAAAAAAGAAATAAATAAATTCGGCCTGATAAATTATCAAGAAACAAAAAAATTAATTAATCAGCATTTAAAAAAAGAAAGAGACAACAGAAAAGTGCTTTGGAATTTAATTATTTTCCAAAATTGGTTAAAAAGATACTATGTCTGATAAAAATAATAATTTTGAGGCCTGGAATGAAGAAATGGCCAAAAAATATAATCCTGACAAATACCACAGGAGCGCTAATTTAATTGTTCGTTTTATTGAAAAAAAAAGAACGAAGTGGATTATAAAATTCTTAAATTTTAGAAAAGATGATTTAGTAATTGAGCTTGGTTGTGGAGCTGGCAATATTATGGAAGAAATTGGTTCTGTTAAAGAATTATGGGGGGTTGATCTATCTGATTATTTGTTAGAAATAGCTGGGGAAAAAAGTTATCAATCTTCGGTTAAATTTATAAAGGGAGACATAGAAAATTTGCCAGAGAGCGTTGCAGAAAATAAGTTTGATAAAATTTATTGCAGCGAGGTTTTAGAACATGTTCAAAATCCTCCAAAAGCTCTTTTGGAAATTAAAAAAATTACTAAAAAAAACAGCATTATTGTTGTTTCTGTTCCCAATGAAGAATTGATTAATAAAATAAAAAGAGGACTGCAGAAAATAAAGATATTTAATTTGTTGTTCCCCGGCTTATCAAAAAAGATGGATGATGAATGGCATTTGCACAGTTTTGATTTAAGAAAGCTTTCTCATTTAACTGAAGATAAATTTATAACTGAAAAAGTTAAGGGAATCCCCTATAATTGGCTGCCAATAAGATATATCGTTAAATTAAGAGTCAAAAATGATTAATCAGAAATTATACTCCAACTTAATTTGTCTTGATTGTGGTGGCGCTTTAAAAATGGTTAAGGACATCAAGTTAGTCTGTGGGGAGTGTTCGAGAAGTTATCCGATAAAGAACGGCGCGCCATATATAGTTGATAAGCAAGGTAGAGGGTATTACAAATCAAACCCTGATAGTTTTATTAATCAATTAAAAGTATTGTTTAAAAAATATCCCTTTCTTTTTTCCTTTTTTTATTATGCCTTTGGCTCTTCTTTTGTTGGTAAAAGCGCGAAAGAGGCGGTTGATAAATTGGGGGATGAAAAGCTAATTATTAATTTAGGTTCTGGTATTAAAAAAATTAGAGATGGTGTTATTAATGTTGATTTTTATCCTTTTAAGCAAGTTGGTTTGGTTGCTGATATTAGCCGCCTGCCCTTAAAAAATAATTCGGTTGATGCAGTTATCAATGAATTTGTTTTAGAGCACGTCAAAGATCCTAAAAAAATAGTTGATGAAATTTACAGAGTTTTAAAGCCAAAAGGAGTTGTTTATGTCTGCGTTCCCTTTGTGGCCAGTTTTCATTCTTCGCCGGATGATTATTATCGCTGGTCAAAAGAGGGTCTGCGCCAGTTAATGTCTGATTTTGAAGAAAAAGATTTTGGTGTTCGTTGCGGGCCGACTTCGGCTCTTTTGTCAGTTTTAAACGAATGGTTAGCAATAATATTTAGTTTTGGTTCCCGGAAACTGGAACAAATATTATTAATAGGGTTAATGGTGATAACAAGCCCGGTTAAATTATTTGATTATCTAATTTATAAGCTTCCTAACGCAGAAAATATTGCCTATGGCTTTTATTATATTGGCAGAAAAAAATAATGAAAATATTACTTCTTACTCCACCATTTGATTTAATGAAAAAAGGTTATGGCTCAAAAAGAAAAGTAAGAGCCGGCTTTTTCCCGCCTTTGGCTTTGGGTTACTTAGCCGCTCCTTTGGTCAAAAAAGGATATGTGGTAAAAATTATTGATTCTGCTCCGATGAATTACCAGAATTCAGATATATTAGAAGAGGTTAAACAATTTGCGCCGGATTTAATCGGCTTATCGACGGTTACTGCCGATGCTGAAGAAGCGTATAGTTTAATTAATAATTTAAAAGATAACTATCCGCAAATTCCTGTTGTTTTTGGCGGGCCGCACGCTAATTGTTTTCCGGAATTGGTTTTTAAAAATGCGCCAAAATTAGAGGTGCTTGTTCATGGCGAAGGCGAAAAAATATTTGAGGAGATCGTTGATTATTATAGGCAGACTGGGGGAATGCCCAAGAATGTTTTAGGTACTTGGGTTAATTTGACTGGCGGGAGTGTTAAAAAAAACCAGCCCGCTCAGCCAATAATGGATTTGGATAAAATTTTGCCGCCCACTCACCAACTTTATAATTACAAACTGTATCGCCCTTTGCCTTTGCAATATAAAAGATTGCCAGTGGCAAATTTGATTACTTCTCGGGGGTGCCCCTATGGACGTTGTACTTTCTGCTTTGAATCAGGCCGCGCCTCTCAAAGGTATCGCCGTCATTCTCCAAAAAGGATGATTGAAGAAATAAAGTTTTTAATCAAAACTCACAATATTAGAGAAGTGGCTTTTTGGGATGATAACTTTTTGATAAATGAGAACTGGACTAGTGATTTCTGCAATCTATTAGACAAAGAAGGAGTCAAAATCCCATGGAGCGCTTGCGCCCGGGTTAATACAGTCACTGAAAAAATGCTTAAAAGGGCATCTCGTTCGGGTTTGTGGAATATTTTTTATGGAGTGGAAAGCGGCAATCAGGATTTATTAGAAAGAATAAAAAAGGGAATTACCTTAGAGCAGGTTGAAAAAGCGGTTGGTTGGGCCAATAAACATAATATTGATACGCGCGGCTCCTTTATGTTGGCTTTGCCGGGAGAAACTCCTCAAAAGGCGAAAAAAACAATTGATTTTGCTTGTCAAATTGAGTTAACTTATGCTCAATTCTTGCCGACTCATCCAGAATGGGGAACGGAATTGTATGACGACGCTGTCTTAAGCGGGCGGGTGGTGCCGATGTACCAAGGGAGAACTACGCCGACGTATGTTCCCGACGGCTATAGAGACGAAGAAGAAGTCAGGAGAATGCTTAAATTGGCTTATAGAAAATTTTATTTCAGACCGAGCTACATTATAAAGCATATTAAGCGCTTAAAGGATATTGATAAAATTAAGCAATATTTTGACGCTTTAATGTATATTATTGGAGTAAGCACTTAATGGGGTTCGTGCCAGCCTCTAGCGGCTGGCCTTGGGATGCATTAAGACTTGACTATGAAAATTTTTTTTAGAAAAAACTGGGTTTTAATATCAATTCTATTATTTGCTTTCTTGATTAGGGTTGTTGGTATTTTTTATGGTTTTCCCTTGGGTGGTGTTTTTAGTGACGAAGTACCGACTGTTTTAGCTGTTTTAAAAATGATTGGCCAACAGTCCTGGCGGCCTGATTTTGCCGGTTATTATTACCCGGCTCTTTTAAGCTATATTTATCTCCCCTTTTTTGTTCTTTTTTTAGCAATTGGCTTGTTCATGGGGTTATTCCCCAGCATTGAGTCGTTGAAAGAATTAGTGATTTTAACCCCTGGTTATTTTCTGCCCTTGGCCAGGTTTATAAATATTATTTTAGCAGTAGGGACTATTTTTCTTGTTTATAAAATTGCTTTTAAGCTATTTAATAATAAAACCACTGGGTTGATTGCTGGTTGGTTGCTGTCGGTTAGTTTTTTTTATTCACATCAGTCTCATTTTGCCACCACTTGGATTGGGCAGACATTTTTTGTTGTTTTAGCAGCTTATTGGGCGGTTTTGATGTGGAATAAAAGGGAATTAGCAATTAAAGATTATTTAATTGGCGGATTGTTGGTCGGAGTCGCTTTTGGTATTAATTTTGTCGGCGTTCTAAGTTATTTGTTTTTTTTGGTAGTTCATTTCTATAAGAATAAAGAAAAAACTTTTTTTAAAAAATTTATTATCAATAACAAATTCTGGGTATTAAATTCAACAATTCTTCTTTTAGTTATTGTTGTTTATATTTTAAATCCGCACGGATTAAATAATTATATAAATCGCTTGACAATCGTAGAGGGGCCCTCTAGTCATTATCAAATATTCGGGCGTGATATACATCATGGCAATGCCAGTTTTTTTGATCGTTTTAATTACTACCTTTCTTCTTTGTGGTACTTGGATACAGTTTATGCCATTTTGTTTCTTCCTGCTTTAACTTTGTTATTTATTAAAAAAAGACATATCTTTGTTTTTCTTTTTTTCTTTATTTTTTTATACTTATTTTTTCTTTCCCCTTTGACGGGATTAATGCAGAGATATCTTTTGCCGGCGCTCCCTTTTGTAATTGTTGTTTTAGCTTATTTTGCCTATTGGCTGGTAAGCGGCTTTAAGAGAAATTATATAAAAATATTTTTGATTATTTTAATTACTGCTCCTTCTCTTTACTTTTCTCTTCTTTTCGACACAAAAATAATTCAAGGAGACACAAGAACAGAAGCTCGTTTATGGATTTATAATAATATAGACAGCGGTAGCGCTATTAACAATATAAGCTGGCCGAAGTTGTACCTTAACGAAAGCAAAGAGATAGTCTCCTTGTTTGAAGAAAAAAAGCCAGCTCTTTTTTCAACAAAAAGAAATTATTTGAAAAATCTTTCAAAAGAGAATTACCCAGAGCCAAATTATTTTATTGTCACCAATAAAGATATATTAGAAGACCTAAATGTTGAATTTAATTATTTTATACTTGCTGATTACAATTATCTGCAATTAGAAGAAAGAAGAAAAATACTTCCAAAAGGAGCTGGGATTATTAAACGCTTTTATCCTGTAAGCGGAGATGATAAGAAAAACATTAACGGAGAATTAGATGGAATTTTTTTAGATTATCCATGCCAGTTAAAGAAAATTGAAAAAGGCGGGCCATATATTGAGATATATAAAGTGGATAAGATATGAAGCGCTATACAGTTTTTTTAGCTAAAGCATTAATAACTCTTGCTGTTTTATACTTAATTTTTTTGAAGGTTGACTTGAAAAGCGCTGTTATGCATATTAAAACAGCCAGTTTTGCTTTAATTTTTTTGGCTGTTTTGGCTAATTGCGCTTCGGTTATTGTTAATTCAAAAAAATGGCAGGTTTTAATGCGCTCGGTTAGTGTTGATATTGATTTAAAACCCTTAATTTATTTGACCTTTTCAAGTTTGTTTTATTCTTCTTTTTTGCCCGGCGGGATGCTTACCGGCGAAACTATCAAATGTTACAAGGCGGCCCGCGGCAGAGCGAATAAAGGGAGGATTATAATATCTGTCTTTATAGACAGATTGACTAATTTTGCCGCTTATATTTTAATGGGTTTGTTATTTTTACTGATTGTTTATAAGAAGGAAATGTTAGAGTACCAAGTTTTGTTAAGTTTTACTCTTTTAGCTTCTTTAGTGACTATTTTGGCTGTTTTAATTATTTTTAGTTCCAGATTGATAAGTTTTTTCTTTAAAATAATTGATAAAATTTTATCAAAAATAAGGCAAATTCGGCTGACGCGTTTAAGCAAGTTATTAAAAGAAAATATTTTGTTTTTTAGCAAAGAAAAGAAAACGTTTTTTGTGATTTTTGTTTATAGTATAGCCGGTTATTTTCTTAATGTTTTAATTGTTTGGCTGGTTGGCATTGGTCTGGGTTTGGATATTAACGCAGCTCATTATTTTTGGATGACTTCTTGGGTGACTATTCTTATTTTATTGCCAATAACTGTTTTGGGTCTTGGAATACGCGAAGGATCATTTATATATTTTTTAGGTTTGCTTGGGGTAAATTCTGAATTAGCCTTGAGTTTGTCGATTTTAGTTTTTGTGGCTAATATTTCCGCAGCTCTCGTTGGAGGCGCTTGGGAAATGATTATTTTTTTTAAAAGGTAGGGCTAATAACTTGTTTTATTTTAATAACAAGGCAAAGGCTCTGTGAATTTTTTATAGGATTATGAAGATTTTATTCTTGATAGATTATTTTCCTCCCGAGCATTTAGGCGGCGCTGAAATGGTTGCTTTTCGTTTGGCAAAAGAAATGAAAAGATTAGGCCATCGGCTCTGTGTTATAACGACAACAAGAGAAAGGAAAAAAGCGGGAGTAGAAAATTTAGAAGGGATAAAGGTTTATCGGATTTACGCGGATTATCACCCCAGATGGCGTTCTTATCTTTCTTTGCATAATTTTCGTATAATTAGTCAAATTGAAAAAATTATAAAAGAATTTCAGCCAGATATTTCGCATTTCCATAATATTCATTGGTATATATCATATTATTCTATTAAATTGGCTAAAAAATATTCTAAAAAAGTTTTTTTAACAGCTCATGACGCAATGATTGTCCATTATGGCAAGTGGCTGCCGAAAGAAAAAAATGATTATAAAATAACGCTTTTTGACCAAATAAAAACAGCTAAAAAAAGATATAATCCTTTTAGGAATTTATTTATTGGTTATTGCTTGAAATCTACTGATAAAATTTTTGCTGTTAGCAATTCATTAAAGCGCCTTTTGGTTTTAAACGGCGTTAAAAACACAGCTGTCATATACAATGGGATAAATATAAGAAAATGGCAGAAAAAAGAGAAGGCAGTTGGGCAATTTATAAAAAAGCATCGGTTAGAAGACAAGAAAGTTATCCTTTTTGCCGGCCGTTTGAATAAGGCGCGGGGAGGCGAAGTGATTTTAAAAAGTTTAAGAGAAATCCTTAAAAAAGAACCAAATACTATTCTTTTGGTTATTGGCAAAAAAGACGCCTATGCTTCTCTTATGGTGGATTTGTGCAAAAAATATAAGTTGGGAGATAATGTTGTTTTTACCGGCTGGATAACAGGCCAAGAGTTGAAAGCGGCCTATTGGAGCAGTGATTTGGTTGTTTTTCCTTCTCTTTGTTTTGAGAGTTTTGGTTTAGTTTGCTTGGAAGCAATGGCGGCGAAAAAGCCGGTTGTGGCCAGCTATTTTGGCGGACCGAGCGAAATAGTTTTAGACAAGCAGAGTGGTTATCTGGTCAATCCTTATAATATAAGCCAATTGTCAGAAAAAAGCTTAGAATTATTAACCAACAAACAGAGAAAGGAAGAGTTCGGCCAAGTTGGCTTTAAAAGAGCTAAGCAATTGTTCACTTTAGAAAAACAAGTTGATGCTTATTTAAAGTGGTATAAAGGCAATTATGAATAGTATTGTTTTGTTTTTTCCTAAATTTACTCCCCAAGACATAGAGTCTCGGCTTACGCCGGCGAGCTTGCTAATGGTGGCTGCGCCTTTAATCAAAGCGGGGTATCAGGTTAAAATTATAGATCAAAGAATTGATAAAAATTGGCAAAATAGTCTGTTAGGAGAACTAAAAAAAGAACCTTTATTGGTTGGCTTCTCGGCTATAACTGGAGAACAGCTACTTTATGCTGTAGAAGTTAGCAAATTAGTCAAAGAAAAGAGTTCCTCTTATGTTGTTTGGGGAGGCATTCATGCTTCCTTGCTGTCTGAGCAAACCTTAGCTAATCCTTATATAGATTTTATTGTTGTTGGCGAAGGTGAAAAAACTTTTTTAGAGCTAGTCCAGTCTCTTAGCGGAAAACAATCTTATCATTTAATTAAGGGGTTGGGATTTAAAAAGGGGGACGAGTTATATATTAATCAGCAGGATGAATTTTTAGATTTGGATAATCTTTTGCCAATGCCTTATCACTTAATTGATTTTGACAAGTATGTTACTCCTAAATCATTTGCCAGCGGCAAACCGGGCAGAGGCATTGATTTCTATACCAGCCGGGGTTGTCCTCATCGTTGCGGTTTTTGCTATAATCAAGTTTTTAATAAAAGAAAATGGCGGGGCCGTTCAGCTGAAAAAGTTGTTGAAGACATTGAAGGATTAGTTAGGGATTATCACATTACGTCTTTGGACATTGAAGACGATGAATTTTTTGTTGACAGAAAAAGGGCGGGCCGGATTGCAGAGCTGATAATTGAAAGAGGAATCAATATTGATATATTTACAGCTTGCCGTGTTAATTACGTGGTTCATATGGATATTGATTATTTGAAATTATTAAAAAGAGCCGGTTTTGCAACTCTGGCTTTTGGAGTAGAATCAGGCTCGCCTCGCATTTTAGAACTGATGAAAAAAGATATAGCTATTGAACAAGTTTTTGAAACAATCAAAAAATTAAAAGAAGCCGGCATTAATTCAAAATACTATTTTATGGCCGGTTTTCCCACAGAAACTATTAAAGATTTGTATTTAACCACTGATTTAATCCAAAAAATGAAGCAATTAGATCCGGGGATTAGAATACCTGCTTGGCGTGTTTATACGCCTTATCCCGGAACTAATCTGTACCAATTAAGTATTGATAACGGTTTTGTCCCTCCCAAGGATCTTGAAGAATGGGTTAATTATGATTTTAATACAATAAAAATGCCCTGGGTTAAGGGCAGAAGAAAGAAGATTATAGAGAGTGTTTCTTTTCTTAATGCCTATTTGGGGTTGAAGTGGATAAAAAGCAAAGGGATTATCCCAACATTAAAAAGATTTTTTGGCTATATGGTAAATTGGCAATGGCAATCTCATTTGTTTTTTACATGGCCAGAAGAAATAATTGTCAATTTAGTCAAAAAAATGAGATAATTTATATATGTTTTTAAATATTTACAGGAGAATAATGTCAAAATACAGTTTATCCAATTATGAACAAGAAGAAATAATTGTCAATTTAGTCAAAAAAATGAGATAATTTATATATGTTTTT
>CAYQQO010000001.1:54788-77203 GCA_964420115.1 uncultured Candidatus Saccharibacteria bacterium
AAATATTTACAGGAGAATAATGTCAAAATACAGTTTATCCAATTATGAACAAAAGGATATTTTTTTGGTTTTGGGGGCTTCCAGAAGCGGGACTAGTTTAATGATGCAGCTTTTAGAAGCAATGGGGGTATTTGTTGGCCGAAGCGAAGACTTGAAGGGGCCGGATAAAGGTAATAAAAATGGGTATTTTGAATATAGATATCTAAAAAAATACAGTCAGCAGTTGGATAAATTTAGTTATTACGGCCAAAAATCTTTAATTGATAAATATATTATTTTACCTTATAAAAAAATAAGAAGATTGATAATTAGAATAAAAATGGCTAATTTTTTAATTAATTTAAACAAATTGGCAAATGACAGCTGGGCTTTAAAAATTCCTCCGCTCTGGTTTCCTCTTTGGCGCATACAAATACCGAAGTTTAAACTTATTATTGTTTACAGGCACCCAATTGCTGTGGCCCATTCAAGTATGAAGTTAAAAAGATCTCGGCGCAGATTCTGGGATTATATCCTTGATTGGGAGCAAATTAATCGCGAATTGATATATTATTTTTATGAGCATCCGAGCATTCTTATCAATTATGAAGACTTAATGGACCCCAACAAAAGAGCTAAGGTATTAGAAGGCCTGATTAAGTTTACAAAAAGGGGCCAGTTGGAAAAAGTAGAGAAAGTGGTTAATGCTAATCTTAACAGAGCCAATCAAGAAGTTGATAAAATAATTAGAGTGTATCCTTTGCCAGAAGAAATAAAAAATATTTTAAAGTCATTAGAGCAGATTAAATATCTTTGGAGGTAATTTATAAATTTTTGTTTGTTCAAATTAGAGTACTGTAATGTATATTTTAGGTATAAATCCTTCTTCCGTTCATGATACAGCCGCCTGCTTAATAAAAGACGGGCGACTAATTAGTTTTGTTGAGGAGGAGCGCCTTAATCGTCAAAAAAACACTTGCGATATACCATTTAAATCAATTGATTATCTTTGCCAAAAAGAAGGCATAAATGTGGATAATATTGATTGTATCGCTGTTGGCCTCAAATTTTCATGGGGCGCTTTTTTTAATAAAATTCCATATGCGTTAACAGTTGGCTTATTAAATCTGCCCTCTTTATTTTATAACTATATTAGGAATTATTTGAGATTTAAGAAAAAAATAAAAAAACTGATAAATTATTATAGTTATACCGGCAAAATAGTTTTTGTTGATCATCACAGCGCCCATTTGTCCTGCGCTTATTTGGCTTCGTCGTTTAAAAAAGTCTGCTATTTTGTGAATTAGGCACAGAGATATTGCGGCTGTTTTGCAGAAAAAAAACAGAAGAAGTAATTTTTCATCTTTTAAATAATTTATTTGAGGAAACTAAAGAAAAGAACCTTTGCTTGACCGGGGGAGTGGTTATGAATAGCGTAGCCAACGGTCTCATTATAAAAAAGACGCCCTTTGGAAAACTTTATATTCTTCCTTTCTTCCATGACGCAGGTAATGCTCTTGGAGCCGCTTTTTATCTTTGGAATATTTTATTAAATAATCCTCGTTCTATAATCCTCGTTCTTATGTATTAAAAAATTCTTATTTAGGACCTTCATTTTCTAATGATGAAATAAAAACAATATTGGACGACCTTAAGTTGGACTACGTAAGTTGGACTACGTAAGTTGGACTACGAGTTTTTAGAAAACCCTCCTAAAAAAGCAGCTCAATTATTATCTTGTGGCAAAATAGTAGGATGGTTTCAGGGAAAAATGGAAGCAGGTGCTCGCGCTCTGGGCAATAGAAGTATTTTAGCCGATCCCCGTAAGGCAGAAATGAAAAATATCATCAACAAGGCAGTTAAATATAGGGAATCATTTCGTCCTTTTGTTCCTTCTGTGCTTTATGAAAAAACACCAGAATATTTTGGAGATAATTACCCCGTCCCTTTTATGGAAAAGGTTTATAAAATAAAAACAACTAAAAGGAAATTAATTCCGGCTGTTGTTCATGTTGACGGGACGGGGCGTTTGCAAACTGTTAAAAAAAAAGATAATCCTCTTTATTGGCAGTTAATTAAAGAATTTGAGAAGATAACTTCTATTCTATTAGTACTTAACACTTCCTTTAACATAAAAGGCGAGCCGATTGTTTACTCGCCGAAAGATGCAATAAGCTGTTTTTATAACACAGGGCTGGATTATTTGTTTATGGGAAATTTTTTAGTTAAAAAGAAAAATTAAAGTATTTTATTAAAATTTTTTGAAATATCTATAGACAAGGATTACATTAATAAAATTAGCCGCTAATCTGGCTATAATAATCCCCATAATTCCATAAAAGGGCGCCAGTAGGACAAGTAGGATGATTTTTATTGTCGGGATAATCACATTCAATTTATAGAGTTCTTTGGTTGCTTTTTGCGCTTGCATGCTCAATTGCATCATACTGGCTGGGAAAACCAATAAGTCAAGGGCAAAAATTCTTGAAAAAAAGACAGAATCGTTGTATTGTGGGAAAAATAGTTCAAAGAAATAAGGGGCAATTATAATATAAAGAATTATTAAAAGCGGCAAAAGAGTGAAAGATATTTTAGCAATCTTTTTGGGCAGTTCTTTTTTTATTATTTTTTTTTCTCTGGCCGAAAGCTTAGGACGGGCTAAATCTTTGATGATTTCCAAAGGAGTTCTCAAATATCTAATAGGCGCTATGGCGAAAGAATAAACAGCTAATTGAGCAGGTCCGAGAAGGGAGAATAAAATAATCTTATCAATGTGCTGTGATATGCTTGGAATAACAGACATTAAACTTAGGTGTTTGCCGTAGCTTATTGTTTCGTTGTCTGTTTTATTGTTAAAAGGATATTTTTTTAAAGTTTTGCGGTAGAAAAAATTTGTTGAAAGAAGTTCTATAATAAAATATATTAAAATGATTAGTATTAAATTGTTGCTGTAAAAAATTGCGGCGATTAAACCAATTGATAGAAATAATTGAGAAAGAAACTTGTATTTAACTCTAGCGTCAAATCTTTTTCTACCGTCTAAATATTGTTGATAAATTCTTTTGCTTTCTATCAAGGGATAAACCAGAGCAACAATTAAAAAACTAACAAAAAAGGCTGGATTGTCTTTGGTGTAGTAGTATATTGCCCAACCCAAGGCAGTTAAGCTGGCCAATAAACCCCATTTTAGTTTAGTTCTTCCGGCAATTTGGATAGTTTTTTCAAAGCCGCGGGCAATGCTTCTCATTAAGGCGCTATTCATTCCGGGTAATGTGAAAATAGCGATTAAAGCGACTATAGACAAAATATAGCGATATTGCCCGTATATTTCTTTAGGCAGGTATCTGGCAAAGGCGGTGGCTGTTATAAAGCCGATAAGGGTTGTTAAAATATTGCCAAGAGTTAAATAAGAGCCAAATTTAACTAAATAAATATTATCTGATTTAGTAAAACTCTGACTTTTAAGCAGGAATTGATACGCGAATTTTTTTATTTTTTTAATCATGTCTAATAAAAAAAGTGTAATATTTTTTACAATTCTAATAATTTTTCTCCTGTCGCTTGTTGTTCGTTATTTTCCTGTTTGGCATAAAGGTTATTCTTCGGGTATTTTTGCCGAGAATTTAGTTTTGGCCAGGAATTTATCTCAGACTGGCAGTTATAGCTTTGAAGATGATAAAAATGTTGTTTTGTCTTCTGGTTTGATAGAGGGAAAAGGTGTCCCTTCGGAAAAAAGCAATAAATTAACTGCGGTTATTTACAGTTGTTTATTTAATTGGTTTGGTTTTAACTCAGATATGCCTTTTTATGTCAGTTTATTTGTTTTTGGATTGACAAATATATTATTATTTCTTTTGTTCTTAAAATTATTTAACTTTTCAGTCGCCTTAATATTCAGCTTGCTTGATATTTTTATGCCAGTGGTAATCAGAGGAGCTGAAATAGCCGGTTTTTATGAATGGGCGATGCTTTTTTTTGTTATGGCGGTATTTCTTTATTTATACCCTTTTAACAGAGAGAAGGGGAAAAAACAATTTGTAAGACTGTCTTTGTCTGGTGTGTTTTTTGCCTTAGCTGCTTTGGCTAGAAACGCCTTCTTTATTTCTTTTATTCCCTTTTTAATTTATGATTTTTTCAAAAACAGAAGCTATCAACGGGCGGCTGTGATGTTTCTCTTTTTTGTTCTGATTTTAGGAATATATATAATTGGTAATCCTGACAGCTATTATGCCAATCTTTTTTTAACAGAGCAAGCCCAAGGATACGAAGGCCATTTGTGGCCTGATCCTTATACTTATCACTTTGAAAGAGATGAGTATATTAAAAACATTGATAATCCAGACGGTGAATTGGTTTTGTTTTTGTCTGCCTATAATTATTCAGTCAGTTTTAAGGAAAAAATAATAAGCTACTTTTATTCTGTTAAATTCTATATCAGGGAATTTTTGAGAATTGTCCATTTCGGCGGAGCTCTTATTCTCTTTTTGGTTTTATTGGGCGGAGTATATCTTTATAAAAAGAAAAATAGCTTAATCAGCTTGTTTTTAATTTGGCTGTTTTTTTTGTTTGCCGGGTTGATCTTTTTGAGAACAAGCAACTGGGATCACTTTTTAGAAATTAGAATCCCCATTGTTTTGTTAGCGGCCTTAGGAGTTTATTGGTTGATTGAATTGATAAAAGATTTAAGAATCAAAAATATTTTTAAGTATTTTTGGGGCCTTGCTCTGGTCTTTGTGATTGTTTTGCATTTAGGAGAAGCGAGCAGATGGACTTTTCATGAGGTTTATAACACAAAAATTGGTCAGATTATTAAATCGGCAGAAATAATTAACAGCAAGCAAATAGAAGAAGGTGATATTATTGCCGTTGGTTATTCAAACGGCAGTGCCTTAATTTTAAACTATTATACAGATAAAAACTTTGTTTATTTTAACCCAGAGACTGTAAAAAGGTTAATAAAAGAACAAAAACTTGAGTGGGCTTTTGATCAATTCGGAGTGGATAAAGTTATGGGTTTTTCTTCTGAACTATATAAGGGAATTATTCAGCAGGGCGAAGTTGAAATTATTGATGAGTTTTCTCAAAATTAATTATATTATATTATATTTCAGTTATAGATTTAAGGGGGGGGGCTGGTTGTTTGGGGAAATTTTTACATTAAATAGAAAAAAGTATTCTTTTTTATCGCAGACCTGACTAGGCCTTACAGTTTAAGGCGGAAAATTACAGTCTTTTTACGCAGGAGAATGCCGCGGGCTTGTAAGAAAATAAGCTATATTAAACAGAAAATCTCTTCAGTTTGAAATAGGAATTGGTTTTATTACCCAGCTGGCAAAGCCTATAAGAGCAGTTAGGATATTTAAGAAAAGTATTAGAAAAGAAAAAGAAAGAGCTGTTTCCGGGCTGATGCCGAAAATAGAGAAAACAAGTATGATAGAAGCCTCGCGGGTCCCTAGTCCAAGAATAGAAATGGGAAGCATGGTCGCCAAGGCGGATATAGTTGCAGTAACAGCAATAACAAAAAAAGAAATTTCATTAATATCAATACTTTTTGCTGAAAAATAAGCCATAACATAATAGGCTATCCACGAAAAGAAAGTAATAACAAAAGCGTAGATATAGTTTTTAACTTTATAATTTTTAATACTGGAGATAAAATCTTGGTGATACAATTTCCAAGATTTTTGATATTTGGTTGGCACAATAAGATAAAAAAATTTTTTCATAAAAACCTTGTGCCATTTTGATTTTATCAAAAGCAGAAGAATGATAATAAATAACAAAAATAAGAAAATAAAAACAATTTGTTCTTTAAACAGGCGTATGAAAAATATCATCCCTAAAGAGCCAAAAAAAAGGAGAAAAACAACATCAAAAATTCTGTCTAAAACAACGCTGGCTAATGATTGGCCTGTATTATGGTTGTCTTTTTTAAGGTAAATAACTTTAATTATTTCTCCAAATCTCGCCGGAGTAATCATCCCTATATAAAAACCGACATTATAAATTAAAAAAGATTCCTTAAAGGAATAATATATTTTTTGCTTCTTTTTAAGATAATTCCAGCGATAAGCTTTTATTGCTAAAAGAGGCGGAAGAATGGCGATAGCGAGCAATAAATAGAGATAGTTAATTTCAGCGAAAATATCAGTCAGTTGGGAAAGGTCTAGTCTTGTTATTATCAAACCGAAGATAGCTAAACCAATTAAAAAAGAATACTTTTTTATTATTTTTTTCATTTGTTGGTTAACCTTGAATAATTGCTATCATTATTATACAATAGTATCGTCTTAAGACAAGGTATAAAACTATAATTAATGCGCATTTTATTAATTAATCCTCCTCGTCATAATGAAATTTTAGCTGATAATCCCAGCTTTATTGATGAAGAAAGAGGCTTTAATCCCCCTCTTGGTTTATTGTATTTAGCTGGTTATTTGAAAAAAAACAGCCAGCATTATGTTTCCGGCTTAGATGCTCAAGCAGAGAGGTGTGATTATAATAATAATTTTGTCAAAAGAATAGTGGCAGAAAATCCGGATGTGGTTGGTATGACTGCTATGACATTTACTTTAATAGATGTTTTAAAAACAATTAACATTGTTAAACAAGCAGAAAAAGAGCTTGGCAAAAAAGTTGCTATTGTTTTGGGCGGACCGCATGTTCATCTTTTTCCCAGAGAAACTATTAATTTAGAGGATGTTGATTTTGTTGTTAAGGGAGAGGGGGAGCTTCCCTTTTTTTATTTGTTGGAAGCGCTTGAAAAAGGAGGAGAGTTGTCTGGGATCAGCGGATTGACTTACAAGAAAAAGGGGGAAATTATTGATAACCCAGTGGCTGGTTTTATTGATAACTTAGATGAAATTCCTTTCCCGAGCAGAGAAATACTGTCTATTGATAAATATGGTTCTATTTTGGGCGGCGGGAAAACAGTAACAACAATGTTTACTTCAAGGGGGTGTCCTTTTAGGTGCGCTTTTTGCGATCGGCCTCATTTAGGCAAAAAATTCAGAGCCAGAAGCGCTAAGAATGTAGTTGATGAGATGGAGGA
This sequence comes from uncultured Candidatus Saccharibacteria bacterium, assembly GCA_964420115.1. Taxonomy (GTDB): domain Bacteria; phylum Patescibacteriota; class Minisyncoccia; order Portnoybacterales; family UBA2143; genus CAYQQO01. Next base: position 61,819 of record CAYQQO010000001.1, read on the forward strand.
GTGTTTGAATATGGGGATTGATGAAATTTTAGTCTACGACGATACTTTTACTGTTGACCGTCAAAGGACAATTGATGTTTGCAACGAGATTATTAAGAAAAAAATGAAATTTATTTGGGACATTCGAGCCCGCGTAGATACAGTTGATGAAGAAATTTTGAAAAAACTAAAAGAAGCTGGATGTCAGAGAATACATTTTGGCGTTGAGGCAGGAACGGAAAAAATTTTGAAAATTCTTAACAAAGGCATTCATTTGGGTCAGGTGGAGAAAGCATTTAAATTAGCCAAAAAAAACAACATAGAAACACTCGCTTATTTTATGATAGGAGCGCCGACAGAAAACAGGGAAGATATTTTACAAACAATTCAATTTGCTAAAAAAATTAATCCTGATTACGCCCATATCACTATTTTGACACCTTATCCAGCAACAAAAATATATGAAGACGCTCTGAACCAAGGGGTGATTGAAAAAGATTACTGGCGCGAATTTGCCAAAAATCCTAGGGAGGGCGTAATTACTCGATACTGGGAAGAAGAACTAAATAAAGAAGAATTATTTTCTTTTCTGGAAAAATTCTATAAGGATTTTTACGGTCGGCCTTCATATATTGTAAAGCAATTTAAAAAAATCCGTTCTTTTAGTGATTTTATTGTTAAAGTTAAAACCGGCTTAAAAATATTGAAATGATTTTATGAAAGTTCTTTTTGTTAATAAATTCTTAGACAAACACACCATTTATCGGGCGCCTTTAGGTATTTTGTATCTTTCTTCAGCTTTAAAAAGAGCCGGCCACCAAGTTTTTATTATTGAACCGAATAGAAAAAATATTTACAAAGAAGTTAGAAAAATTAAACCTCAAATAATTGCTTACTCTCTAAGGACTGGTTTTCATAAATATTATATAGAGTTGAATAAGGAATTAAAGGAAAAATTCAATTTTATTTCTATTTTTGGCGGACCGCATGCTACCTTTTTCCCGGAAATGATAAATGAAAAAGGAGTTGATTCAGTGGGCTTGGGAGAATGCGATCAAAAAATGGCAGACTTGTTGGATAAGTTTGAAAAAGGGGGGGGTTATAAAAAAACTAATAATTTTTGGTTTAATAATAATGGAAGAATTGTTAAAAACTCATTAGGCCAGTTAAACCAAAATTTAGACAGTTTAAATTTTCCGGATAGGGGCTTGTTGGATGATTATAAAGAGGTAAAATTAGCAAGAGTCCATAATTTTATTACTTCCAGGGGATGTCCTTATGATTGTTCTTATTGTTTCAATCATCAATTAAAAAAAATGTACAGCGGGCAGAAGTATATCAGGCGGCGCAGCGTGGAAAATGTGATAGAGGAAATTGAGCAAGTATCAAATAATTATAATTTGGAGAGAGTTCACTTTGAGGATGATACTTTTAATATGGATAAAGAATGGCTTAGGGAGTTTGCTTCTAAATATCCTAAAATTCCCTTTAAGTGTAATATTAGAGCTAATTTAACAGATGAAGAAACTGTTAGGTTATTAAAAGAGGCCAACTGTATTAGCGTTACTTTTGCCATTGAAGCCGGTAATGACAGAATTAGAAATGAAATATTGCATCGCAATATGACAAAGGACCATATAATTAATTGCGCTCGCTTGCTTAAGAAGCACAAAATACGTTTTATTACAGAAAATATATTAGGCAATCCTACCTCTTCTTTGTCTGATGATATAGAAACACTTGATCTAAATTTGCTTTGCCAGCCTGATTATCCGACCGTCTCTCTGCTTCAACCTTATCCTCGCACAGAAGTATTCAAGATTGCTTTAGCTAATAACCAATTTGAAAAAGATGATATTAATCAAATAGAATCATTTTTTAAAAACACCTCTTTGAAAATCCCAAACAAAAAAGAAAGGATTAATTTACAGAGAATTTTTGCTCTGGTAGTCGCTTTCCCTTTTTTAAGAAAATATGTCAATTTCTTAATTAGGCAAAGAAAACTTACTTTTATTTATTCTTTTTTTTATAATGCATGGCGGCCATATTGTTTAATAACAAAAATAATGCCCCATCGTTTAAGAATTAATGAATTTTTTTGGCTGGTCAGGCGCTACTTAACTAATTAAATGAAGGTTTTACTTCTCAATCCGCCTTTTACTGAATATGGAGGGTTAGAAGGGCATGGCGGCAAGGCCCTGCCTTTGAATTTGGCTTATTTGGCTGGTTATTTAAGAGCTAGGCGGCCCAATACAATCATTGAAGTTTTAGATTGTGAAGGGCTGGAGCTAAACTACGATCAAATTAAAAAAGAAATTGTGAAAATTAAACCTAATTTAGTCGGCATTACCTGTCCTACTCCGGCCTTTGTGCAGGTATTAGAGGTTTGCCGCATTATAAAAGAAATTTCTCCAAATATTGTAACAGTAGTTGGCGGGCCTCATCCGACAGCTCTACCGGAAGAGACAACAAGTGAAAAAAACATTGACATATCTGTCCTTTATGGAGGAGAGGAGACATTCACAGAGCTGGTTGAAGCAATTGAAGAGAATAAAGAACTCCATCAGATTAAAGGTATATTTTTTAAAGATAAAGAAGGTGCTGTTTGTCAGACCGAGTCAAGAGAAGTAATTGGGGATTTAGATAATTTACCTCTTCCTGCTCGCGATCTTTTTCCCTTGGGTATTTATTTCCCGCCGCCGACTAAAAGGATTAGTAATAAAAAAGCTGGCAATATGATAACTTCCCGCGGTTGCCCTTATCAGTGTACTTATTGTATGGCTTCGTATATGTGGCAGAGAAAAGTCAGGTTCAGAAGCATTAAGGATGTAGTAGATGAAATTGAAGAGTGTCTTAATAAATACGGCATTGGTGAGTTTAATTTTCACGACGAGCTTTTTACAGTTAACAAAAAAAGAACTGTAGAATTTTGCCAAGAAGTAAAGCGGCGCAAATTAGACATTGCCTGGGTCTGTATGGTCAGGGTTGATTTTGTTGATAAAGAAACACTAAAAGAAATGAAAGAAGCCGGCTGTAAAAAAATTATGTTTGGCTTTGAGTCTGGCTCACAAATGATTTTAGATAAAATGAAAAAAAAAGTTGCTTTAGAGAAGGCGGAAGAAGCTGTTAAATTGACAAAAAAAGCAGGTATAAAAACAGCTGGTAATTTTATGATAGGGAATCTTGGAGAAACAAAAGAAACAATTAGAACAAGTATTGATTTGGCGAAAAAATTAAATTGCGATACTATGGCTTTTTTTGTAGCTAGTCCTTATCCCGGCACTGAATTTTATAAGGAAGCAAAAGAAAAAGGGTATTTTAGGCCGGATGTTACATGGAAGGATTTTACTTTAGTTTCAAATAATTTGCCGCCCTTGAATCTTCCGGGCCTGCCAGCTGAAGAAATATTAAGATGGCAGAAAAGAGCTTACCGGGAATATTATTTAAGACTTCAATATATCTGGACCAAAATAACTAGCATCAATAGCTGGCTAGATTTAAAAAACCTATATAATGGGGCTAAATTATTTTTGAGGTTGGAGAGATAATGGTTTGGATGGTAATTTGACCGAATTAGTTTATTTTTTTATAGTAATATTAAAAATGGATAAAAAAAATATTAATCAGCCAGTTAGTATAATTCTTCCTGTTTATAATGAGGAGGGTGAAATTAAGGGCGTCTTAAAAGAGTTAGTCTCTGTTTTTGGGGCATCGCGAAGAAAATATGAGATTATTATTGTTGACGATGCTTCTTCTGATAAGAGCGCTCAGCTTATTGGGGGGTTTGGCGCAAAGATAATCAAACATGAAAAAAATAAAGGATATGGAGCAGCGCTTAAAACCGGCATTAGAAAGGCCAAATATGATATTATTGCTATTTGTGATGCAGATGGCACTTATCCGGTTGGTAAAATTCCTGAATTAGTTAGTTATATTGGTAAATATGATATGGCGGTCGGCGCCAGAAAAGGGGCTACCGTCAATATGCCGCTTGCTCGAAAACCAGCTAAGTGGTTTTTATCAAAATATGCCAATTATTTAACTAAAGAGGATATACCTGATATCAATTCGGGATTGCGCGCTTTTAAAAAAGATGTTTTTGAAAGATTCCAGAATATTTTGCCAAGCGGCTTTTCTTTTACTACAACTATCACTTTAGCTCTTTTGAGCAACGATTATCAGGTTAAATATATAGATATTGATTATTATAAAAGAGGTGGGCAGTCAAAAATTAAGCCAATTAGAGATACAGTTAATTTCTTTTCGTTGATTACCCGTACCTCGCTTTATTTTAATCCTTTACGCATTTTTATGCCTGTTGCTCTTTTTTTACTGGCAGTAGGTTTTGGGGTTTTTATTTACAGCATTATTGTCTTTAAAAATATTTCTGATATTACCTTGATAATTTTTTTATGGGGAGTACAATTGGCAATGATAGGCCTTTTAGCCGATATGATAAGCCGCCAACAGAAGTAATGTTTGTTCTCTTGCCGCTGGTTTACATTTAAGGCGGATAAGTTGTTTAAAGCATAATATGGCAGATTACAATCTAAAAAAAAGCCGTTTGAAAATAGCTGTTATTGGCACGGGGGCGTCTTCTTTGGGTATTTTCGCTTCTTTAATTGAGAAACAGAGCAAATTTGATTTATTTGTTTATGATATTGGCAGGGATATTGCCGAAGCTCCTTTGCCGCAAAACCCTTCTAAAGAATGGATTAAATCATTTTACGACGGAATTTATAAAGAGATTCGTTCTGTGTATTCCTTTAAGTTTCCTCCTCCTAAAACTCATTTTTCTTCGCAGATTAGTAAAGAACCGGTTGGCAGGCTGAATATTTTAAAGGGAGATTCACTGGGCGGACTAACTAATTATTGGGGGGCGACCATGCTCCCCTTTACTGACAGAGAATTGTCCAGCTGGCCTATTTCATATAAAGAGCTGTATCCTTATTATAAAAAAATCGCCAAGCTGGTTGGTTTGGCAGGCAGACCGGATGCGCTCAATGGATATTTCCGGCACGATTTTTCTACTCGGCCGCCAATTAAGCCTGTCTATATACTGGATTATCTTAACGAGACAGTTAACAGTTATAAGGGGGGGGAGTCTTTTAGGGTCATTTCCGGGCTTAATAGGTGCGCTTTGGAAACGCGCCAAAACCACCCTAATCATTGTGTTTATTGCGGAGAGTGTATGGCTGGTTGTTTTAGGAATTCTATATACAGCACTAAATTTACTATTAAAAAATATTTAAAAGATGAGCGCGTTAAAAAATATATTAAAAGCAAAGTTAGGCGGATTGACCAGAAGGGCAAATATTTAGAGATAGAAACAGAAGGCGATATAAAAGAGAGGGGGTTTGATTATATTTTTCTTTGCGCTGGATGCCCTTCCTCAACGGAGATTATTATACGCAGTTTAGGGTTGAACAAAAAATTAACTATGGCTGATAACGCTGTTTATGTTTTTCCTATTTTTTATTTAGGGAAAAGATCAGAGCAAGGCCGCCGGCGGGAGTATCTTTCTTTGTCTAATATAATTTTTGGCTGTTTGCCAAATTCAAAAAACGAGCACTTTGCCCAAGCGCAAGTATATCCTAATTTTGATTATCTTTGGCGCTATAATATTCCTTCTGGCTTGTGGCCAGCCGCTAAATTAGCTCTTTCTCCTTTTTGGTCCCGCATTTTTTGGGCTCGTCTTTATCTCCATAGTGATTATTCACAAAATTATTCAATTGGGCTGGAAAGCAACAAGCTTATTATGAGCGAAGGAGAAAAAGCAACAGCCAATCATCAAGTAAGGGGGATTATGTCAAGCATTAAATCGGCAGTTAATCATAACCTATTTTATATTCCACCGGTTTCTCCTGTTCTTCAGAAAGTCAACACGCACTATGCCGGCACTATACCTTACAATGGCAAAGAAATATATTTATCCGATTTAGGCGAAGTAATGCCAGGTCTTTTTTTGTGTGATTCTTCTTCTTTCCCTGATTCGCCGGCTGTTAATCCGGCCTTTACTAGTATGGCTAACGCCTATAGAATAGCTGATTGTCTCTTATGAAAAAAACACTTATTAATTTAAGAAATAATACAATTTGGTTTTTTTACAAAAAAATCTTTAGAAAGATTTTTTTTAAAATGGATGAAGAAAAGGTGCATGAAAACGCAATTAGGGTCGGTAGGTTTTTGGGGAGTAATATTTTTTTAAGGAAGGCAACTTCTTTTTTCTTTGCTTTTTCAGATCCTGCTTTAAAACAAACAATTTGCGGGATAAAATTTAAAAATCCCGTTGGCATGGCCGCTGGCTTTGATAAAAATGCCGAGATTATAAAAATTAATCCAAGTATTGGTTTTGGCTTTACAGAGGTAGGTTCAATTACCGGCCAGCCCTGTCCCGGAAATTTGAAGCCTCGTCTTTGGCGCCTGCCTAAGTCAAAAAGTATTGTTGTCAATTATGGTCTTAATAATCAGGGCGCTGAAAATATTTCTAAAAGATTGGTTAAAGATGGTTTTTTTTTAAATCCGGGGGGCCTTTTCTTTGGGGTGCCGCTTGGTATAAGTGTGGCTAAAACCAATTCAAAAGAAACAGTTAATAGCCAAAAGGGGATAGAAGATTATTTAAAAGTGATTTCTATCTTTAAAAATATTGGGGATTATTTTTCTATAAACATTAGTTGTCCTAATGCTTATGGCGGTCGGCCCTTTGCCGAGCCCAGTCTTTTAGACAAGTTTCTTTTGGAGTTGAGTAAATTAAATATCAATAAGCCTGTTTTTATAAAAATACCTCCTGATCTTACAAAAGAAGCGTTGGATAAAATTATTAATTTGGCAGATCGGTATAAAATAGATGGCTTTGTTTGTTCCAATTTAACGAAGAATAGAGATGGTTTTAAAATCGCTGCCAGTGAAATTAATATAGCTCCAGAGGGTATTGGCGGGATTAGCGGCAAGCCGATTGAGGAGATGACAAATAAATTAATCGCTGAAATTCATAAAAAAACAAAAGGAGAAAAAATTATTATCGGCTGTGGGGGGATATTTAACGCAGAAGACGCTTATAAAAAAATTAAATTAGGCGCTTCTTTATTACAGTTAATTACCGGGATGATTTTTGAAGGACCTCAAGTCGTTTCGCAAATTAATTTAGGTATTTGCCGCCTGCTTAAAAGAGATGGCTTTAAAAATATAAGCGAGGCAGTTGGCATTGATGTTAATAAATAGCAATTTATGTTTTTTTTAAAAGCGCCTTATCCTCGTTTCCGTATTTATGCCGACCCAGGGAGTTATTTATCTTTTTTTAAAGATTTAATTTTAGGCCGGATTAAAAAAGGAAAAGACGTTGGAATATTAGAGCAATCTTTGGCTGAAAAATTTAATGTTTCTGATGTGGCTTGTGTTTCAATGGCCAGAGTCGGTATTTATTTAACTGTTAAAAATTTAATCAAACCAAGGCAGGAAGTGATTATGTCTCCTTATACTATTGCTGATGTGGTTAATATGGTTATTTTAGCCGGGGGTGTGCCTGTTTTTGCTGATGTTGAAAAAAGAAGTTGCAATATAGATCCGGGGAAGATTGAAGAGCTTATAGGTGAAAATACCGGGGCTGTTTTAGTTACTCATTTGCATGGGATTGGAGCGCCGGTTTATAAAATTAAAGAAATTTGCGAGAAACACAACTTATTTTTAATTGAGGATGCGGCTCAAGCGTTTGGCGCGATTAGGCAGGGAAAAAGATTGGGGACAATTGGCGATGCCGGGGTTTATAGTTTCGGCATGTATAAAAATATTAACAGCTGGTATGGCGGAGCTGTTGTATCAAGAAACAAAGATTTGATAAAAAAAATCAGAAAAGAACTGGGTCAATACAACTATCAAAGCAGTTTATTTATTTTAAAAAGAATATTAAAGGGGCTTTTGACTGATATTATTACACAACCTTTCTTGTTTAAAAATTTTACTTACTGGATATTCCGCTATGGATTTCTTAATGACATCAAATGGATTAATCGTTTTGTAGAAACAGAATTAGATACTAGCCGTAAAAGAAATATTCCCAATCATTATTTGACCCGGATGACTCCCTCTCAAGCCAGATTAGCTCTTTTGCAGTTAAATAAAATTGATTTAGAAAGCGCGTTAAGGTTTGAAAAAGCGTCTTTGTATTATAAAGAGCTTTCAAATATTTCCGGGTTGTTTTTGCCGTCTGAACCTTCAAAAGAGGATAATTCTTTGTCTATTTATTCAACTTTTCCTGTCCAGTATAAAAACAGGAAAAAATTACTTAAGTGGCTGATGTTGAATAAAAGAGATATAGCCGCTCAACATTTAAAAAACTGCGCTGATTTGCCCAGTTTTTCAGATTTTTATTATGATTGTCCTGTTGCCAGAAAGACGGCTGATCAGGTGATTTTTCTTCCTACTTATCCTGATTATCCAGCTTCTGAAGTTTGTCAAAATATCAAGGTGATTAAAAATTTTTTTAAACAGTAGAATTATCTGCCACTTCCTTTAAAGACAATATTTATTGTTTTAAGCAGAATGCCTAAGTCCAGAATAAACGATCTGTGTTTTATATAATAGAGTTCAAATTGGAGTTTTTCAACACTGTCTTTGACAGAAGCGCCGTAGTGGAAATTAACCTGCGCCCAGCCAGATAGACCCGGTCTGACAATATGGCGGATTTGGTAATAAGGTATTTCTTTTTCTAGTTGTTGGACGAATTCTATTCTTTCGGGCCGAGGGCCGATAAAGCTCATTTGGCCAATTAAAATGTTAAAAAGTTGAGGAAGCTCATCCAGCCGTGTTTTTCTTAAAAACTTGCCTACTTTAGTAATCCGGTGATCGTGATGATTGGCCCATTGAGCGCCGTCTTTTTCTGCTTCTTCAATCATTGAACGGAATTTAATAACCTTAAAAATCTGTCCGTCTTGTCCTATTCTTCTTTGGGTAAAAAAGATTGGTCCCGGGCTGTCAATTTTAATTGCTAAAATAATTATCGGGTAAAGAAGTAAACTCAAAATTCCAAAAAAAAGAGCGCCAATCATATCTAAAACTCGTTTGGATGATTCATAAAAATTCTTTTGGCTTTCAGTTAAATTTTCTAGAAACCATATTTCTCCAATACTGGATATTGGGACTTTGCCCAGTATTTTTTCATAAAAAGAAGGCAAATCGCTAAAACTAATTTTAAGCGGCAGACATTGGTATAGGCTCTGGACAAGTTTGGAATCAGAGTGGGGGTCAATAGAGGTGATGATAGTTTTGGTATTTTTCCCTGTTGCCAGTTCCAGTAGATCAAAAGGCGTTTTAATTTCTTTGGGGCTGATTTGGGCAACAACCCTATAACCTAATTGCGGATTCTTTTTTATTATTCTTTGTATTTGATTTGTTTCTTTATCTTGATTTTTTTCGGCAATAATTAGAACATTATTGAGAAGAACCGATGTTTTTATTAGCCGGTTATAGAATTGACGCCAAACAGAAAAAAGAACAAGGAAAACAATCAGGTTTAGAAAAAGATTTGTTTTTGGGGTAATACTGAAGAAGGGGACTAAATAGAAAAAAGTGATAGACAGGGCGGTATTAATAGTAAGTCCGTAGAAAAGGGTTGAATAAAATTTAATATTATTTCTTGCCAATGATAATTCATAAAGCCCGGCTATATAAAAAATAACTATCCATAAAACATAGATAATGGTGAATGGCCAGAAGTGTTGGTTAAAGCGAGCAGGATCAAGCGTTCCTCCATCGCCGCCATATCTTATAAAAAGGGTGAGCCACAAAGAAAAATAGAGAACAACGATGTCTCCGATTAAAATTAAAATCTTTTTAGGGTTTGGCATTATTAATATTTTAAAACAGTTTTAGCTATTTAATCAAGTATTTAGAGGGCTTGCTGGTTTTTAAATAATAGATTAAAATTAATAGAGTGATTATTTTATACAGAGATAAGGGAATATTAATTTTTAATTAAAAAATGATTAAATTAAAATTTTTGACTTTAACCCTGTTTGTTTTTATAGCAGTTTCGTTTTTTTTTGCTGGTTCGGTTGTTGCCGAAGAAAACACTATCACTTTCGGTTCTGAATATGTTTTTAATCCAGCTGAAACCGATCATTTGTCAGTAGCGTCGCTTTCTTCTAATAAATTTGTAGTTGCTTACAGGGATGTTGGCGCTTCGGGTTATGGCCGGGCAGTTGTTGGCGCAGTGGCAGACAATGCTGTTGTTTACGGTCAGGAGTATGTTTTTAACACCGGCCAAACAACATATATTGCTGTTTCTTCTCTTTCTGAAAACAAATTCGTGGTTGTTTACAGGGATGGGGGGAATTCTGACTACGGGGCAGCTGTTGTTGGAACGGTCTCGGGCGATGTTATCACTTATGGGCAGAGTTATGTTTTTAATACTTCGGCGGCTAAATATATCAATATAGATAAACTTGATTCAAACACAATTGCAGTTGCTTATCAGGATTGCGCTAACTCTAATTATGGCAAGGTTGTTATCGGCAGTGTTTCCGGCGATGATGTTGTCACTTTCGGTTCTGAATATGTTTTTAATCCAGCTGAAACCGATCATTTGTCAGTAGCGTCGCTTTCTTCTAATAAATTTGTAGTTGCTTACAGGGATGTTGGCGCTTCGGGTTATGGCCGGGCAGTTGTTGGCGTAGTGGCAGACAATGCTGTTGTTTACGGTCAGGAGTATGTTTTTAACAGCGCTGATACCATTTATATAGATGTCTCTTTTATGGCTGAAAATAAATTTAATATCAACTATAAAGATATTGGTAATTTGAATTATGGCAGCGCTATTGTGGGAACTGTCGCGGATAATATAATCACTTATGGTCAGGAATATGTCTTTAATACCGGCATAAGCGACTATATCTCTGCTTCTTCTTTTTCAGAAAATAAATTTGTTGTCAGTTACAAAAATGATAGTGAACAAGATTATGGCACTTCTGTTATCGGTCAAATAAGCGGAGAAGATATTAGCTATAGCCGGGAGTATGTTTTTAACAGCGGCCAGACGAATACCACAACCATAGCGGTTTTATCTGTTAATAAGTTTGTTGTTGTCTATCAAGACGGGTCTGAATCTAATTATGGGACTGCTATTATTGGTTCATTGCCGCAGGAAGCTGCTGAAGAGACAATAAAAGAAGAGACGGAAGAAGAAACAACCGGGGAGGAAACAGCAGAGGAAGAAAAAAATCAAGAAAGCAGTGAAGAGTCTTCTGGAATAATAGAGCTAAACGATGGCGATCTTATTAAAAATCCAAATGCTCAAGGGGATGCTCAATTTGATATATATATTATTAAAATTGTTGGCGATAAAAAATTCAAGCGCTTAATAATATCTCCTCATGTCTTTGAAAGTTATAATCATTTTGACAAAAACGGCGATGGTGATAACGGATGGAACGATGTTGTTGAAGTTAACCAAGCGACAATGGGAGTTTATACAACCTCTGATTTGGTTCGGAAAGTAGACGGCGAAAAAGTCTATAGATTAACAGCCACTGGCGATACAGGGACTAAGAGATGGCTCAATATGAGCGCTGCTTCATTTAAATCGGGGGGTTATGACTGGGATTCTATTTATCTTGTTAATCCAACCGATATTGAAGCATATACCACAGGAGTTCCTCTTATATAATAAATATGTATTTTTTAGTTGGGGATGTTATTTTCCCAACTTTCATTTTCGGGCGGCTTGTCGGTATTGGGCGGGAATATTGGGCGGGAATGAATAAAAAAAGTTAACTCCCTTTATTTATTAAACAAATGGATAAAAAAACATTATTTAAAATACAATTTTTATTCCTGTTAATTTTAGGTGGAATTTTTGTTTTTTCAGCTAATGTTCAGGCGGCTGCTTTAAACGAGCAGATTAATTTTTTTATTGATTCTACTTATGATCAGTACAGCAGAGAAAGAGTGCCGGCCACCCTGCGAACAATCGGTGATTTTATATATATTTATGTTGAAAACGATTATTATAATGAATTAACAGCTACCGAAAAAAATGATCTAAAAAGTAAATTAAGGACTTTGGCCGATGAGTTTGATACGGTTATTTATCCCAAAGAGAGGGCCGTTTTCGGCTCAGAGTGGACACCAGGTATTGATAATGATGTGAGAATTACACTTTTGGTCACTCAGTTAGTTAGTAATGCCGGAGGCTATATTAACACCCATGATGAATTTCCAAGAGAAAAAATTTCTACTTCCAATGAACGGGAAATGATTTATCTAAATTCTAAAGCTATAAATCATCCTTTGAATAAATCATATTTAGCTCATGAGTTTCAACATTTAATTAGTTTTTATCAAAAAAACGTATTACATAATATAGAGGAAGAGGTTTGGCTGAATGAGGCTCGTTCAGAATATGCTCCTACTCTTTGCGGTTATGATGATGTTTATCCTGGTAGTTATTTAGCTGACAGGGTGGATACTTTTTTGGATTCGCCGACTGATTCTTTAACTGAATGGCGAAACAGATCAGCTGATTATGGGGCTGTCAGCTTATTTATTCATTATTTGGTTGATCATTATGGAGAAGAAATTTTGACCAGAATGGTTTTAAGCAGCAGGGTTGGCATTGAAAGCGTTAATATTGCCTTAGCTGAACTGGGTTATCAAGATAACTTTGACAATGTTTTTGCTGATTGGGCGGTTGCTAATTACCTTAATGATTGTCAAGTGAGTCCTAAAAATACTTATTGTTATTTGAATAATAATTTAACCCATCAGCGGATTCATACTGATTATACATCAAGTTATAGCGGTTTTCCTGATTTAATGGTGGCTCGCAGCAGCGCTGTAAAAGATTGGTCGCCGCGCTGGTATCAATTTCGGCAAGGGTCTGTTGTCGCAACTGAAAAGGATACTCTTCGGCTGGAATTCGCCGGTTCTTACCAGCGGGGAGATTTTAATGTTGCCTATATTGTTATAGAAGATGATAAAACAATGGTTTATTTTATGGGATTAGATGAATATCAGCAGGCAACAGTAAATATCCCTAATTTTACCAGCAGAAACAAAACCGTTGTTCTTATTCCTATCAACCAGTATAAAAGAAAAAGTTTTGGTTCAAATGATTCATTAAGCACTTTTACTTTTACTGCCGCTAGTATTGCTACTGATTTGCCTGTTATTGCCTATCTTTCCCCTGATAGTGGTTCTTTAGGAGGCGGCTTTGATATAGAGATTAATGGCAATAACCTTGATTCAGTTGGAAAAATTATTTTTGGTGGAATAACCATAGATAATTTTGAAATAATCAATGACCAAAAGATAAAATTTACTGCTCCAGCTCATTCGGCAGAAAATGTAATTATTACTTTGTTTGATCAAGAGGGGAATCCAGTTAGTTTAAATGACGCTTTTACTTATTTACCGGAAGGCAATCCGGGCAATCCGGGCGATTATCCCGACGGCAGCTTACTGCGGGCTAAAGGCGGGTACAAAGTCTATATTATAGAAGGTAATTATAAGCGCTGGGTCCAAAGGGCAGAAATTTTTAACGCTTACGCCCATTTGCGTTGGGAAGATATTATTGAAGTAGAGCCAGAGGTATTAGCGGAATATCAACAATCATGGCTTATTAGGGAAATTAATGATTCTAAAGTTTACGAGGTAAACGAAGACGGAACGAAACATTGGCTTAATATGACAGCAGAGCAGTTTTCCATTTCTGGTCGTCTTTGGGATATGGTCTATATTGTTAATTCCTTTGAAAGGGATTTTTACCAAACTGGTTCGGATGTAAGGTTTGATTAATATTTTTTATGAGTCCGTTGATACCAAAAGAAAATATTTTATTAAGTGAATATACAACTTTTCAAATAGGCGGGCCAGCCCGCTATTTTTTTAATGTTTTTACTAGTGGAGAATTAATAAAGGCAATTAATTTTGCTAAAGACAAAAAGCTGCCTTATTTTCTTTTAGGCGGAGGAAGCAATTTATTGGTTGGCGATAATGGCTATGAGGGGGTGATAATAAAATTAGAAAACAACAAATACCAAGTTAATAATAATACAATATTCGCCGAGGCAGGAGTCAGATTAAGTGAAGTGCTTGGTCTTTCTTTAAAAAACAATTTAACTGGTCTGGAGTGGGCGATAGGCATTCCCGGGACTATTGCCGGCGCTGTTAGGGGCAATAGCGGCGCTTTTGGCCAAAGTATTTCTCAATCAGTAAAAGAAGTGGATATTCTTAACGAAAAGTTGCAGATTTCAACTCTTAATTTTAATGATTGTTTTTTTGCTTACAGAGAAAGTATTTTTAAAAAAACAAACAATATTATTCTTTCGGTTAAATTGGGATTAAAAGAGGGAAAAGAAAAAGAAATTCGTCATATAATAAAGGAAAATTCAATTTATAGAAAAGGGAGAGAGCCAGCTGCTCCTTCTGCTGGTTGCATCTTTAAAAATTATCAATTAAAAAACGGCGAAGAAAGCGATCCTTTATTAAAAAAATTCCCAGAGTTTAAAGACAAAGTTAAAGGAGGAAAAATTGGAGTAGGGAGACTAATTGACCAGTGCGGCCTTAAGGGCAAAAAAAACAGACAAGCAATGATTTCCAACGAGCACGCTAACTTTATTATTAATCTTGGCGGGGCTAAAGCCAAAGATGTTATAGAGTTAATGAACTTAATCAGAGAATCAGTTAAAAATAAATTTGATTTGGGTTTACAAGAAGAAGTTGTTCGTTTGGGTTGTTAATGTGCAAATTTGTATTAGAGCAGAGACAACCGATGATACTCTTGTATTATTCTCCTAAAAAATTTGTTAAAATAAAAATATTATGAATATTATTATAAAAACAACTAATATAAAAATATCTCCCAGCATCAATCATTATATTGAAGAAAAAATTGGCGCTTTAAATAAGTTTTTAAAAAAATATAATCCTGATTTAATCGAGGCAAGAGTGGAAGTAGGTAAAATTACTCGGGGTCAGCGGCATGGAGAAATTTTTAAAGCAGAAGTTAATTTAACTTTCGAGGGTCAGTTTATTCGCGTGGCTAAAACAGCAGAATCTGTTCAAACAGCTGTTGATTTAGTTAAAGACGAGTTAGCCGATGAGATAAAGCATTTAAAAGACAAAGAACAAACTAAATTTATCCGCGGCGCGCGTTCTTGGAAAAAGTTTTGGCGGGTTAATCCCTTGGCTCGTTTCCGCTCTTCTAAAGTGGATAAAGTTGTAAAAAAGAAGTAAAAAAATAAAAAAATATTTATCCACATAACAAACATTGACATATAAGCTATAATTGGAGTGAGTGAGCCAAAACAAAAATTTATTTTTGTTTTGCGAGCGAACAACAAATATTTCCGAAAGGTCATAATTGGAGTGAGTGAGCCAAAACAAAAATTTATTTTTGTTTTGCGAGCGAACA
>CAYQQO010000001.1:77303-121361 GCA_964420115.1 uncultured Candidatus Saccharibacteria bacterium
ACAAATATTTCCGAAAGGTCATAATTTTAAAAAAAGTTTGAGTTATTTTTATTAAAACGGACAAAAAATGGAGGTCGATTTTGTCCACCATTATAATTAAATAAAAAGTTTACACTTCAATGCCTAGAAAAAGAAAAAAGGCAACAAGAAAAAAAGCGACTAGAACAACAAGGAAGAGAAAGAGCACAGCAAAAAGAAAACCTGTCAAGAGAAAGACAACAAAAAGAAAGCCGGCTAAAAGAAAGACTACTCGCAGAAAGAAGACAACCACTCGCCGCAGTAAAAAGAAATAATTGCTTTCTTTTGTTCTTGTCTGTCATCAATAGATAATAAACTCTTGTTAGTTGGTATTTTGAAGGGGGTTCTTCTTTCTCTTATGGCTGTTTTGTTGACCCCCTTTTAAGTTTTATTAAGATAAGCCCTTTTTGTTTCTACTCTTTGTTTTTGAAAGGGTCGTTCTCCTCGGTTAATTAATTTAATTGACAAAATTAATTAACAGAGGTTATCTTGATTAAATTATATGAAAGAAAAAGCAAAGGGTTTTTGTAGTACCCAAAACAATGCCAAATATGCTGGCAGGCATATATTATTGGAATTTTGGGGCGCGCAAGAACTAGACTCAATTAATATAACAAAAAAGGCGTTGACCGAAGCAATTAAAGCGGCCGGGGCAACGCTTCTTAAAATTGATTTACATGAATTTTCCCCTCAAGGTATTTCCGGGGTAGCGATTATCGCCGAGAGCCATATCAGTATCCATACTTGGCCAGAGTACAACTATGCCGCTTTAGACATTTTTACCTGCGGCAATAGGGTTAAGCCGTATAAGGCGGTAGTTATTTTAAAAAAATATTTTAAACCTGAAAAAGTTGAAATAAAAGAGATAAATAGAGGTAATTTAGTTAGGGTTCTCAAAGTTAAATAAATTTTATATTTATTTTTTGTTTTTGGGCGTGATATGTGGCACAATATAAACAAATGCGTAAAATTCTTTTTTACCACATAAAAAAAAAGAAACATGGTTTTACTCTCATAGAATTATTGGTTATAATAGCTGTTTTGGGCCTGCTTGCTTCAATCGTTCTTGTCTCTTTGAGTAATGCGAGGGGGAGGACAAGGGATAGCGATCGTGTCCAAAGTTTTGTTAATATTTCTAAGGGGCTAGAGGCATTTTATGTGGACCATGGTTATTATCCAAAAGTTTGCGCTTCTTTGAAGCATGGTTTTTCTTATGCACAAAGAAATGCTGATGGTTCTTGCGGCAGCGGTGTTACCTTATGGTTTGACAATAGCGCTTCAGAGGGTTTTTTAGATTCTATATTCCCGGAATACATTAATAGAGGCAACTGGGAAGATCCTTTAAATCCAGCAGCTGATAATAACCTAAATAATAAACATAATTGCCGTTATGCAATACCAAAATTCGAAGCAGGGTGTAATTTTGCTAATAAGCAAGAGTGTAAAGGTGATGGGCAATCAGAGGGAGACCCATTAGATTGTAAGCCCCAGAAATATTTTCTTCATTGCACATTGGAGGGCGATTCAAATATAGCTAAAAACGATGGCGGCACCCATGACCAAGTGTTTGAAATTTCTTTTCCTGATGAATGGATATGCTTAACAACAATACCTGAATAAAAATTAATTTATAAAATTTTTGTTTTTCACCCCAAGTCTTTGCTTGCGGTTTTTTTATCCTTGTTTTTCTTAAATAAATATATTAAGCTTTAAGTGTTTATGACTCTGTTGTCTAAAATTATTGGCGATTCCAACGAGAGGAATATAAAAAAAATCCAGTCATTGGTAGAAGAGATTAATAAGCTCGAACCGCAGTTCGGGTCTTTTTCTGCTGAACAAATAAAAGAAAAGACAAAAGAGTTTAAAAAGAGATTAAAAGAGGACGAAACGCTTGATGATTTGTTGGTTGAGGCATTCGCTCTAGTCAGAGAAGCTGCCAAGAGAACTCTGGGCCAAAGGCATTTTGATGTTCAGTTAATCGGAGGCGTTGTTCTCCACCGCGGGCAAATTGCTGAAATGAAAACAGGAGAAGGGAAAACGCTGTCAGCCACTTTAGCTGTCTATTTAAACGCCTTAATCGGCAAGGGCGTCCATGTTATCACTGTTAATGATTATTTATCCCGCAGAGACACCAACTGGATGGGCCCTGTTTATCATTTGCTTGGCCTGACATGCGCCTGTCTTAATCATGAGAAGGCATATATTTTTGAGCCTTCCAGTGATCCTGATAAAAACGAAGTGACAGTAGAAATGGAAAATTTGCAGGAAATTACCAGAAAAGGAGCTTATTTAGCAGATATTACATATGGGACAAACAATGAGTTCGGCTTTGATTATTTAAGGGATAATATGGCTCCTTCTTTGGATATAATGGTTCAAAGAGAGCCGCACTTTGCCATTATTGACGAAGTTGACAGTATTTTAATTGATGAAGCGAGAACTCCTTTAATAATATCTGCTCCTGATGCAGAATCCACTAAGCTTTATGACCAATTCAGTCGGGTAATCCCTCAATTGAAAGAAAATATTGATTACAACATTGATGAAAAAATGAAGGCTGCTACTTTAACAGAAGAAGGAATTTTAAAAGTAGAAAAAATATTGGGCCTTGAAAATATTTATCAGGAAGGCGGCATTCGTTACGTTCATCATTTGGAGCAGGCTCTGCGCGCCCAAGTTATTTTCAAAAAAGATAAGGATTATGTTGTTAAAGACGGGCAGGTGGTAATAGTGGACGAGTTTACCGGGCGGCTAATGCCCGGCCGCCGCTATTCCGACGGCCTTCATCAGGCCTTAGAGGCCAAAGAAAAAGTTCGTGTTCAGCAGGAAAGCCGCACTTTGGCATCAATTACTTTCCAAAACTATTTCCGCCGTTATCCAAAACTGTCCGGCATGACAGGGACAGCTCTGACATCTGCTGAAGAGTTTCACAAGGTCTATAACTTGGAAGTTGCAGTAGTGCCGACCAACAAGCCAATGGTAAGAAGGGATTTGCCTGATAGTGTTTATAAAAACGAAAGAGGTAAATTTTTAGCTATTGCTAAAGAAATTAAAGAAAGGCATCTTGAGGGTCAGCCAGTATTAGTCGGTACGGTCTCTATTGAAAAAAATGAACTTCTTTCCGCTTATTTAAAAAAGGAAGGAATTCCTCATCAAATTCTTAATGCTAAAAACCACGAACAAGAAGCGCAAATAATCGCCCGGGCCGGGGGGAAGGGAGCGGTAACGGTTGCTACTAATATGGCGGGAAGAGGTGTAGACATTATTTTAGGTGGACGGCCAGAGGACGGGAACGACAAACAAAAATATGAAGAAGTTGTCAAATTAGGCGGCCTTTATGTTATTGGCACAGAAAGACACGAAGCAAGAAGAATTGATAACCAGTTGCGTGGCAGATCAGGTCGGCAGGGCGATCCCGGTTCAAGTCGTTTTTTTGTTTCTTTGGAAGACGATTTAATGCGCATTTTCGGCGGCGACCGCGTTAAATCAATGATGGAAACATTAAAGGTTCCCGAAGACCAGCCTATTGAGAATAAATTTATTTCCAAAGCGATTGAATCCGCCCAAAGTAAAATTGAAGGACACAACTTTGATATTAGAAAGCATGTTTTGGAATATGATGACGTCATGAACAAGCAAAGAGAAGCAATTTACAAAAGGCGTCTTCAGGTTTTAAGTCAAGAGAATTTAAAAGAGGAGATATTGGGGATGATAAATGATGAAATAAAAAAAATATCTTATTTTCATACTCAAGGGCCGAAAGAAAACTGGAACATTAAAGAACTAACAGAAATTGCAAAAAGCATTATGCCAGCGCCGAATAATTTAGAACAAGAATTAAAACAATTTGATTCTCCTGAAAAAGCAACTGATTATTTAATAAATTTAGCTAAAACCAGCTACCAGAAAAAAGAGGAAGAATTAGAAGAAAAAAATATGCGCCAAGTTGAAAAATTCGTTCTTCTTCGCTGTATTGAATCTTTGTGGATGGACCATATTGATAATATGAGTCATTTAAGAGACAGTGTTCGTTTGCGCGCCTACGGCCAGAAAGACCCGTTGGTTGAATACAAAAACGAAGGGGCTCGTTTATTCCAACGATTGTTATCATCAATCCAAAGTACTCTTGTTAGTACAATTTACAAAGTTGCTTTAGCGCCAGAAGGAGCGCGCCACCGCCACGAGCATAGCTACTCCAGAGCAGGCGGCGCCGGCCATCAGCCAGCGTATGGCAAAAAAGTGGGCAGGAATGATCCTTGTCCATGCGGTTCGGGAAAAAAGTTTAAAAAGTGCCATGGGAAGTAATAAAAAATTAAAAATTCTTACTTATCAGAATTATTTGGAGGTAATAAAAGCAAGTCGGGGGACAACTATGTTCCGCCGTCTTTATGTTTTAGATAACGGCAGAAAAAAAGACATTTTAAAAAACGGCCAGCTCTCTTGCGCAGTTTATGTTTCTTCAATTTTAAAATTATTTAATTTGATTTCCAAGCTCCATACAACAGTCAAAAGTACTCTTGATGATATGAGGAAGAACGGCTGGAGGCCAACTAAAAAATTACAAGCTGGCAACGTTTTGCTTTGGGAGGAGAAGAAACAAGCCGATGGAGAATTTCATCAGCACCTCGGCTTTTATTTGGGGCAAAACAGGGCAATCAGCAACAGGGATGAGAAAAGAGCGCCGACTGTTCATCATTTTACTTATGGTAGGGATAAAAATAACAGGCCTAAAAGAAAAATTGTTCAAATTTTTACTCATCGGATAATTAAAGAAGAGTGGTGAAGATGAATTCTAATCAATAGCTTTGCAACACTTGAGCCGGAGTTTTAAGTTCTAAACCCAGATGCAAACGTTGTCTATTGTAGTAATCTAAATTTAACAATCTGTCTCTGATAAGAATTAACTCTCCCTGGAATCCCGTAGAGGCATTCTTCCTTAAGCGTTCGATTGAATCTTTCAACGTATCCGTTGTCAGTAGGTCTTCTTACTCTAGAATATCTGTGATTAGCGCCTAATCTGATCCTAATGTTTTCAGTAAAATATGTTAAGAATTCTTGCCCATGATCAGATTGAACCATTTTGGAAGAATGGGGAAATATTCTTTGAGAATAATTAACAAAAGACAAGCTCCTGTAAGTAAAGACAAGCTCCTGTGAGTATTGATTCTTTCTGACGTTCTGGCAAAGGCAAATCTGGAGAAAACATCAATCATAGTGTAAACATAGAGATTGCCCGGAATAATATGAATAGTGTCTAACCCAGCCAAACCGCCAGGATTAAAGGCTTTCGGTCGTTCTTCCTTAAAATGCCATCTTTTCCAAAGACTTCTCTTTCTTAAAAGATAATTCCTTTCTAATGTTCTTTTAATACTAGATAAACTAACAGAATATCCCAGATTAATCATTTCTCGATGAATCACTTCAGAACATCTTTTTCTTTTCTTTCTTAATTTGATAATCTTTTTAACAATGTTTTGAGATAATTCATGGGGATGCGAATGAGGTTTGGAACTTTCTGTTGGAATAGTATTAAATCTTGTCATTCTGGCTTTCTTGGCCTATCTGCTGACTGTTGAGGGATTAACTCCTGCATGCCTGGCCGCTTGCCCGGCAGACCAGTTGGATCTAATGACTAAATTAGCTGTTCGCATGCGCAAACGAGGTAAATATAGATTTATTGTATATGTCATATACATATCATTTTACCAGCTAAGGTGTTGCAAAGGTATTGAACCATTACAGGTGAATAGTCCACGATGATATTCAGCATTAAGGATTTAACGATTTAACTTTTTCAAATCCAGGAATTGTTTTAAGTTTCTCTAAAGGAGTTAAGCCGCTAAGTCCCAAATGTTCTCTGTTATTGTTGTAGTAGTAAAGGAAGTCCCTGAATTTCTTTCTGGCAGAATTAAGGTCTTTGAATATCTCTCTTTGATAGAATTCCTGTTCGCAGGTGCGATGAAATCTTTCTACTTTGCCGTTCTGAGCCGGCTTGCCTTTATCAATCAGATAGTGTTCAATGTTTAATCTTTGGCAGTTAAGGTCAAAAGGATGCAATCTCGGATTCAACGGATTAATGCTCTTCTCATAGCCGGTATATCTGTTGGTAAAAGTTGAATGATTATCTGTCTGAATGCCTTTAACCTCAAAAGGATAGAAGTTTAGCAGTAAATTGGTAAACAGTATTCCTTCTAAGTTTGATTGTGTCTCATAGATAGCCCCGTAAGCAATGCCGGTAAGATAGTCTATGCTTGAATACTGATAGTACCAGGCATTAACAAACGATTTAAAAGCATACTTAACATCAAATTGAATTAACTGGCCTGATTCGTGTATTTTGCATTTCTTGATTCTTTTCTTCTTGCTTTTAATTCGTCTGCTTAATTTAGGATTAACTAATCCTTCTTTCTTTAGAAAGCCGGTTACTCCAGACTGGATGTCTTAATGCCATATCTCTTCTTTAATCTGATTTTGATAATATCAGGACCTATCCTCGGCCTTGTTTTCTTGAGAGCTTAATCTTTGATTTGATGTCATCTGTATATTCGTTTGGATGAGTGCGGGGCGCTCTGGATTTGGGAACTAATCCATTTCTCCCATATTTTAGATAGTTAGATTTAAAATTAAAATTTATTGACGAAGGATGCTTTTGCGGTAAGATTGTAATATATGTCTCTTTTGTCTTTTAAAGAGCCGAAAAATAATAAGGATTTTTACTGGACTGCGCATATAAAAAGGAAGATGCGCTATTATCAAATTTCTGAAGGCCGTTTAAAAAGAATTTTAAGGCATCCCAAAAGAAAGGAGAAAGGAATTGCTCCAAATACTGTTGCCTTAATGCAGTCGGCCGGGACAAAAAAACCAACAGAAATTTGGCTGATGTATCAATTAGTCGGCAAAAAGAAAAGGATGATTTCTGCTTGGCGTTATCCGGGTATCAGCCCTAAAAGCGAACAAATACCTATTCCTGATGATATTGTTAGAGAATTGAAAGAAAGTATTTTGAATTTTTCTAAGGATGTTTGTGCATGATGAGATACATAGGTGGCACTCTAAAAATCAAGAAATATGCCAAAAATGTACGAAAGGTACCGGAACTTTATAAGAACTGATTGTACTAAAATACCAGACAGGGAGATTAGAAAAGCCAAAAAAGAGTTAAACAGCAGACCGAAAAAACGGCTCAGATACAAAACTCCCTTGGAAGTCTTTAGTGTTGCGCTTAGAGGTTGAATTCAACATACAATGTTTTGACAAAAAAGGGTAAATGATGTAAAGTGACAAAGATGGGAATTTTTAACAGAAAGAAGGAAGAGAATACAAAGGATAAAAATACAAGAAAAGACAAAAAAGTCCGTTGGATTATTTTTTTTATTCTTGTTGTCGGTCTTTCGGCCGCTTTTTTAGATTATCCAGCTGCTTGGGATAAAAGCGCCGAATGGGTTAATAGGCAGATCGGGGCAGATTTTATACCTCATTTTATTGATACTCCTTTTAAGCTTGGTCTTGATTTACAGGGCGGCACTCATTTGGTTTATCAAGCTGATTTAACTAATATTGATCCAGAGGATTATGCTGATTCTATGCAGGGGGTAAGGGATGTTATTGAGAGAAGAGTTAATATGTTTGGTGTTGCCGAGCCGGTTGTCCAGGTTAATAAGGTTGGTTCTGATTATCGTTTGATTGTTGAATTGGCCGGGATAAAAGACGCTCATCAGGCCATTGAAATGATAGGCCAAACTCCTTCTTTGGATTTTAGAAAAGCTCGCGGCGAGGAAGAGACAAAAAATATTTTAGAAAAACAAGAGGGAATAAAGAAAAAATTGCAGGAAGGCGAAGAGATTAATGAAGAAGAAACAGAAATAATTTTAAAAGACCCTTATTTTGAACCGACAGAACTAACCGGCCGCTACTTAAAAAACGCAGAGCTTCAGTTTGACCAGCAGACATACCAGCCGCAGGTAAATTTGCAGTTTGATGATGAGGGTAGTGCAATTTTTGAAAGGTTAACAAGCCAGAGCGTGGGTCAGCAGTTAGCTATTTATTTAGACGGAGCGGTTATTAGCGCGCCAGTGGTTCAAGAGATAATTACTGGAGGCAGAGCCCAAATTACCGGCCAGTTTAGTATGGAAGAGGCTAAAAAATTGGTCCAGCGCCTTAATGCCGGAGCTTTGCCGGTGCCGATTAATCTGATTAATCAGCAGACAGTTGGAGCGAGTTTGGGGTATATTTCTTTAGAACAGTCGCTTAAAGCGGGCTCTTTGGGGTTTTTGTTAATTTTGGTCTTTTTAATTTTTTATTATCGTTTGCCCGGCCTTTTGTCCAGTTTAGCTCTTTTGATCTATTTAGCTCTTGTTTTGGCGGTTTTAAAATTAATTCCGGTTACACTCACTTTAGCTGGTATCGCTGGTATTATTTTGTCAATCGGCATGGCTGTTGACGCTAATATTTTAATTTTTGAGCGGCTCAAAGAAGAATTAAAAGCCGGCAAAAGTTTAGCTGGCAGTATTGAAGAGGCCTTTAAAAGAGCCTGGCCCGCTATTAGGGACGGCAATATTTCCACTATTATCACCTCTGTAATACTTTATGTTTTTGCCACTGGTTTGATTAAGGGGTTTGCTTTAACTTTGGGTATTGGTGTTTTAATCAGCATGTTTTCCGCTATAATTGTCACTAAAAATTTTTTAAAGTTTTTTATTGGAGGAAAATTAGAAAGCAAAGAAAGGTTATGGAGATAGTCAATCTTTAAATTTATGCAAATTATTCCCCGCCGTAAAATTTATGTATCAATTTCTGTAATACTGCTTTTGGCCAGTTTAATTTGTTTGTTTTTATGGGGGCTTAATTTAGGCATTGATTTTACTGGTGGGACATTAATGGAGGTGAGGTTTGCCGATAATCGGCCTAGCAACCAGCAAATTCAGGAAAGCTTGAAAGAATTATCAGATAAAGAGAATTTAGAATTAGGCCAGATAAATCTCCAGCCAACAGGAGGGAAGGGATTAATTATTCGCTTGAGAGATATTAGTGAAGAAACTCATCAGAAAATTTTAGAAACATTAGAGCTGACTTCAGAAAATGAAGAAAGATTTGAATCAATCGGCCCTTTAATCGGCCAGGAACTTAAAAGAAAAGCTCTTTGGGCAATTTTTTTAGCCCTAATAGCCATTGTTGTCTATATTGCCTGGGCCTTTAGAAGGGTTTCAAAACCAGTTGCTTCTTGGCAGTATGGACTGGTGGCTATTATTGCTCTTTTCCATGATATTTTTATCACTATGGGATTTTTTGCCTTTCTTGGTTATACGCACAAAATTGAAATAGGGCTTCCCTTTGTCGCCGCTTTTTTAACTATTTTAGGTTATTCAGTTAACAACAGTATTGTTATTTTTGACCGCGTTCGTGAGAATTTAATGAAAACAGACTGGGGCAGTTTTGAAGAAACGGTTAATCAAAGCATTAACCAAAGCATTGGCCGTTGTCTTAACACTGCCCTGACAACTCTTTTTGTTCTTTTGGCTATTTTCTTTCTTGGCGGCTTGACTATTAAATATTTTGCCTTGGCTCTTATTATCGGCATAATTGTTGGCACTTATTCTTCTATTTTTGTCACTAGTTCTTTAATAGTCGTTTGGCAGAAAATAATGTATAGAAGCTGATTGCCAGCAACAAATCAATGAGGTGTTGACTTTTAAAAAATAATATGTTAAATTAGCTTTAGGTTATTAGGGGGTAATTGGCCTAAAGTTGAAAAACATGAGCAACAAAAATTCTTTTTCTAAATATCAACAATTAGCTCTAAGGATAATTAAGCAAATTCCTAATCCACGAACTGGGGAAATTATTTCTTTGCGTTTTGGCTTAGAAGATGGCCAGCGCAGAACTTTAGAAGCAGTTGGCCAAAAATATGGAATTACTAGGGAGCGGGTTCGCCAAGTGGAGAAAGCCGCTTTTTTTGAGTTTGGGAAACCAGAAGTTAAAAAACTATTCCAGCCTGCTTTTAAGACAATTGATATTTTTTTAAACCAAGAGGGGCAATTAGTTAGAGAGGAAAGACTGCTTTCTTTATTGGCTAACACAGAAAGTTCTGATCCCAGCCGCGGTGTTTTGTATTTTATTTTAACCTTAGGCCAACATTATAATCGTTTTGTTAATTATGATAAATTTTTCCCTGTTTGGACTAATTCTGAAGATGTTTTTAATAAAGCCAGCCAAACAATAGATTCTCTGCTTAATAGGCTGATTAAAGAGGGCCAGCCTGTTAGTGAAAAACAGCTGACGGAATTCTTGAAGGAATTAAACCACAACATTTCAAAGAGGGCGCTTTTGTCGTATATTGACGCAACCAAACAAATCAACCAGAACAATCTTGGTCAATTTGGTTTAACCAGCTGGCCGGAAATTAATCCCCGAGGAGTAAAAGACAAGGCTTATATTATTTTTAAGGGGAAAAACAAACCCTTGCATTTCAGTGAAGTAGCTAATTTGATTAATAGTGAAAGTGGCGATTCTTATAATGTTCAGGTTCAGACAGTTCATAATGAGCTTATTAAAGATGACCGCTTCGTCCTGGTTGGCCGGGGTATTTATGCTCTGAAAGAGTGGGGTTATCAGCCAGGGACAGTTCGTCAGGTGATTGCTAATCTTTTGAAAGAAAGCGGTCCTTTGAGTAAAAATGAAATTTTATACGGTGTTTTAAAAGATCGCTTAGTCAAAGAAAATACTGTTTTAATTAATTTGCAAAATAGAAATCATTTTATTAAAGAGGCAGATGGTAAATATAAATTAGCAAAATAGATAGCAGTTTGCTGAGGATATTTCTTATAATTTAACAGCAGGATTGCTATTTGGCATTTTTGAATGTCTAACCCATTAGAAATTATTCTGGCTGTCTTACCAGCGCTTTACGACTTCGGGGGTTTTTTATTATCTCTTTGGTGGATTTATTTGCCTATTTTTCTGTTCTATACGGCTTATGGTCTCTGGCTTAAATTTATTAGACAAAAATTTGTCCAGAAAACAGAATGGGTACTTTTAGAAATTATTCCTCCTGCCGAAGTCAAAAAAACGCCTCGGGCAATGGAGCAATTTTTCGCCGGGCTCCACGGCACTCAAAGCGGACCGAACTGGAAAGAAATAAATATTCAGGGGTCTGTTCAAAGATGGTTTAGTTTGGAAATAGTTAGCCAGTCCGGTGAAATACATTTTTTAGTCAGAGCGCCTGCTATCTTTAGGAATTTAGTGGAAGCCCAAATTTACGCCCAATATCCAGAGGCAGAAATTAATGAAGTAGACGATTATATTTATTCTGTTCCCTCTGATATTCCTAGCGAGGATTATGATTTATGGGGAACGGAGTTAGTTTTGACAAAAGAAGACGCTTATCCAATAAGAACATACACTGCTTTTGAGAAGGATGTTGTTTTAGAAGAACAAAGAATTGATCCTTTAGCCTCTTTGCTTGAGGTGATGAGTAAATTAAGGCAGGGTGAAAATATTTGGATTCAGACATTAATTCGTCCGGTAAGAGACGATTGGAAAAAAGAGGCAGAGAAATTAAGAGACCAAATACTTGGTCGGGTAGAAAAAAAGAGTCCGGGTATATTTAGTCAGGAAGTGTCCGCTTTGACAGAAGAGACAAGAAAAAACATCTCTCATCTTATTACCGGTGTGCCGGGAGCAGGAGACGAAAAAAAAGAAGAGAAAAAAAGCAATCCGTTGGACTTAATGACTAAAGGGGAGAAGGATGCTATCACGGCTATAGAAGAAAATATTTCCAAAATTGGCTTTGAGGTAATTATTAGGTTTCTTTATTTAGCGCCAACAGATATTTTTTCCCGCGCTAATGTAGCGGCAGTAATGGGTTGTTACAAGCAATTCAGCACCCAAAACCTGAATGGGTTTAAGCCTAATTTAAAAATTACCACAATGATTGATTATGAAATACAAGGCAAACACAAAAGAGAAGCCTATCGCAAGAAAAAAGTGTTTGAAGACTATAAAAAAAGAGATTTTGTCTTACAGTCAAATGTCATTAAATATTTAAAACCGGCTTTTTTTGAGAAATGGCCTATACTGAATTGGTTTTTTGTTAGAAGCCAACCTTTTGTTTTTAATATTGAGGAACTGGCCACTATTTATCATTTGCCGGGCATGATGGTTAAGGCGCCTTTATCGCCTAAGGTGGAAGCTAAAAAGGGTGAACCGCCAGCGCGTTTGCCAACCAGCTAATTTATATGGACGATATCAACTTATTCGCCGCCACTAATTTTAGAAATCAACGGCAGAAATTTGGCATTAAAGCGGAGGACCGCCGCAAGCATTTATATGTGGTTGGGAAAACAGGCATGGGGAAGACAACACTTTTGGAAAATATGGCTATTCAGGATATCCAAAAAGGGAAAGGCATTGGTATTGTTGACCCTCATGGTGAGTTTGCCCAAAAAATGCTTGATTATGTTCCTTCTTCCAGAATCAACGATGTTATTTATTTTAATCCGGCTGATTTAGATAACCCTATTGCTTTTAATGCCGTTGAAAAAGTTGATCCGGAATTTCGCCACTTGGTTGCTTCTGGCCTTGTTGGTGTTTTTAAGAAGATTTGGGCTGAAACATGGGGGCCGCGGTTGGAATATGTCTTAAGAAATGCTATTTTAGCTCTTTTGGAATACCCCGGAGCCACTCTTTTAGGGATAATGAGGATGTTAACCGACAAGGACTACCGGCAAAAAGTGGTTGATAACATTAAAGACCCAGTGGTTAAAAGCTTTTGGCTGGATGAATACGCCAAATACCAGGGGAAGTTTGAGGTAGAAGCCGTTGCGCCAATCCAAAACAAGGTTGGACAATTCTTGACTAATCCTTTAATTAGGAATATTGTCGGACAGACTAAATCGGCTATTAATATTAGAAAGGCAATGGATGACCAGAAAATTCTAATTATGAATCTGTCTAAGGGCTTAATCGGCGAAGATACCTCTGCTTTAATGGGGGCAATGCTTATTACCAGATTACAGTTAGCCGCAATGTCGCGAGTTAATATTCCAGAAGAGGAAAGAAAAGATTTTTATCTTTATGTTGATGAATTTCAAAACTTTGCCACAGAGGCTTTTGCTAATATTTTATCAGAAGCGAGGAAATACCGCCTTAATCTGATTTTGGCTCATCAATATATTACTCAAATGAAAGAAGAGGTTAGAGATGCTGTTTTTGGCAATGTTGGGACAACTGTTTGTTTTAGGGTCGGGGCCCAAGATGCTGAGTTTTTAGAAAAAGAATTTGCTCCGGAATTTAATGTTCAGGATTTAGTAAATTTGAATTTTGCCCATATTTATTTAAAGTTAATGATTGGCGGCGTTGCTTCCCGTCCTTTTTCCGCCACAACTCTTCCTCCGATTGGAAAACCGAGCGCCAATTACCGAGAAAAGATTATTAGCATTTCAAGAGAGCGTTATGCTACCAGACGTCAAGAAGTAGAGCAAAAAATAGCTAAATGGAGCGGAGTAATTGAATCTGAAAGAGCGCCGGAAGGGTCTAACGAAGCAAAGAGGTTAAAGAGGGATCAAAAAATATTTGGAGCTGAATGTTCTGATTGTGGCAAAAAAATTCAGGTTAAATTTAAGCCGGATAAGGTACGGCCTGTTTATTGCCCAGACTGCCTTAAAAAAACAAGAGAAGAAAAAAACAAGGAAGAAAAAGCGAATAACAGGGAGAAAAAAATAACAAATGGCCACCCTGATTTGATTGATACTGGCGAAGGTATTTCTTTAAAGGATGCCATGAAGCAAGATGCTCAACCCCTTAGGAGCAAAAGAGAGAGAAAAGAAGTTGACATTGAAGGATTGAGAGAAATGCTTAATGAGTCGCTGAATTCTTCTGGAAAAGGCGAGTAATCAAACCCGCGCCATTTTTAAAAAATTACGCGCAGGTGAAAAGAAAGGGGGTGGAAAAATGAGATTGAATCCAAAAGCTTTTGGTCTGGCATTGGGGATTTTGAAGGGATTGGCTTTGGTTGTTATTACTTTCTGGGTGATGGCTTGCGACGGCGGCAATACGGTCGCATTATTAGAGCAATTTTACATCGGTTATTCAATCAGTTTATTGGGCGCTCTTATCGGTTTTATTTACAGCTTTATCGTTGGTTTTATTAGCGGCTATCTTATTGCTTGGTTGTATAATAGGTTTTCCGGCGCAGGAAAATAGATAATTTTTTTAAAATTAATATATATTAATGAAGTCAGATCAACTCCGACAAAAATTTTTAGATTTTTTTAAAAACAGAGGGCATAAAATTATTCCCTCTTCTTCTTTAATTCCCGACGATTCTTCGGTTCTTTTAACGACCGCCGGGATGCAGCAATTTGTCCCTTATTTAAGCGGACAGGTAAAACCGCCTTACAAAACGGCCTGCTCTGTCCAGAAATGCTTTAGGATTAATGATATTGAAGAAGTGGGCGACCAGACCCATCATACCTTCTTTGAAATGCTGGGCAATTGGTCTTTTGGCGGCTATTTCAAAGAAGGAGCCGTTGATTACGCTTTGGATTTTTTGGTTAAAGAATGCGGCATGGAGCAGGAAAAACTTTGGATAACTATTTTTAAAGGAGAGGGGGGAATTCCTAAAGACAAAGAGACGGCAGAGCTTTGGGTTAAAAAGGGCATTCCCAAAGAACGCATTTCTGAATTCGGAGTAAAAGAAAATTTTTGGGGTCCTGTCGGGCCAATGGGGCCGTGCGGGCCCTGTTCAGAGCTTCATTATGATTTAACAGGCAAAGCTTGTTCTCTGGGAGATAAATGCCGGCCCAATTGTTCCTGCGGGCGCTTTGTTGAAATTTGGAATTTGGTTTTTATGGAATACAACAAAGATGAAAGGGGCCAATACCAGTCCCTGCCGCAAAAAAACATTGATACAGGCATTGGCTTTGAGCGCCTTTCGGCGATTTTACAAAAAAAAGAATCAGCTTATCAGACGGATTTGTTTGAGCCGATAATAAAAGAGATAAAAAAAATAGCCCCATCTAATAATAATTTAAGCAGATTGAGGATTATAGCCGATCATATTAGAGCATCATGCTTTTTAATCGCTGATGGCGTTATTCCTTCCAATATTGAACAAGGATATATTTTGCGCCGGCTTTTGCGAAGAATGATTGGCCAAGGAAAACTTTGGAATTTAGAGAAAAATTTCCTTATTCCTTTGGCTGAAAAAGTAATTGGAGATTACAGCCATATTTACCCTGAGCTTAAAAGTAAACAGAGCGACATTATTACCGTCGTTGAAAAAGAAGAAGAAAAATTCAGCCAGACAATTGAAAAAGGAATTAAACAGTTTGAAAAAATTACCACTAAAGTAAAAGAGCGCTCTGGGGTTTTGCCGCAATCAAGCCCGGGGGCGCCGAGTCGCGAGTTGCTTGCTATCACTGGGCAGGAGGCCTTTGAGCTTTTTTCCACATACGGACTTCCTTTGGATATGATTAGTGATTTGGCGGAGAAAAAGGGGATAAAAGTTGACGAAAAAGGTTTTGAAAAAGCGAGAAGAGAGCATCAGTGGTTATCTCGGGCCGGCGCAGAAAAAAAATTCGGCGGCCATGGGCTGGGAGAAGCGAGAGTTTTTGACAAAGAAGACGAGGAAAAAGTTAAGAAGCTTCATACTGCCACTCATTTGCTTCATCAGGCCCTTTGCGATGTTTTGGGCCAAGGCGTCCAGCAGATGGGCTCGGACATTAATCCGGAACGGCTTCGCTTTGACTTTTCTTATTCGGAGAAAATGACAACGGAGCAAATAAAAAAAGTGGAAGATATTGTTAATGAGAAAATAAAAGAAAATTTACCAATGACATACAAGGAAATGGGCAAAGATGAGGCGATAAAATCAGGGGCCAAAGCATTTTTTAAAGGGAAATATGATAAAAGGGTAAGGGTTTATTCAGCTGGTCCTTCGGCAGATTCGGGGCGGGCTTATTCTAAAGAAATTTGCGGCGGGCCTCATGTTGAAAATACCGGCCAATTGGGACATTTTAAAATTAAAAAAGAAGAATCGTCCAGCGCCGGGGTAAGAAGAATAAAGGCGGTTTTGAGATAGGGGGTAAGATTTCTCGGTTTGTTTTTCAAAGTATATTTACTTTTCTCTTGTATCTATCCATTTGCTTGATTGATGTACTCTCTTATATTTGCCTGTCATTTTTAATAGTTCTTGACCATTCAAACGGCCGTGGTTGGTATCTTTATGATGCCCAAACCCTAAACAAAATCCAAAGATTAACAGATATGCCTGATGGGGTTGGCGATGGGGGACCAAGGTGGGATGCAACAAACCCTAATGTTTTTTATTTCACAAAATACATGGTTGTGTATAAATATGATATTTCTCAACCGCTGGGCAGCAGAATGTCAGTGGTGCACGATTTCATAGCTGACTATCCGCTGGGAGAAAAAATTGACTGGCGGGACGAAGGCGAGTCCTCTGAAGATACAAACCATTGGGCTATAGCCGTTATTTGGGACGGGGCAGAGCAGGCGATATTAACTTATGAAAAATCAACAGATACAGTTTTAGACAGTTTGACAGATATTCCTTATGAAGTTGACTGGGTAAGTATGAGTCCGTCAGGCGATTACCTTGTAGTTAGGTGTTCGTATTGCGGAGGAGAAATACACGCCTATAATAGAAATGATTTTTCTAATCACAGAGTTATTGCGACAGGGTCGGGTCATGCTGATAGAGCAAAAAGCCTTAATGGAGAAGATCTTGTTATTTATTTTGATAGCTCTGATAATAATTGGATAACAATCGCAGATATGGCTGGCGACAAAACACAGCTTATTAAGTATGACGCGCAAAAGGGGTGCGCTATCGGCGGACACTTTAGCGGGGATAATTATAACAAGCCGGGTTGGGCGCTTGTTGAAACAATTTGTTCTCCTGACTCTTCTCATACAGGCTGGCTGGATTCTGCTTTATTTATGGTTGAATTGGTAGAAAACCCAAGAGTGTGGCAAGTTGCTCACCACAGAACGCTTTACGACTCTTGTTGGTCAAATCCATTTGCTAATCTAAATAGGTCTGGAACTAAAATATATTTTGGTTCTAATTGGGGGGCAGGAGATGTAACAAATATGGATGTTTATAAAATAGATCTTTCTGATGGTTGGTGGGATGATTTAACAGGGGAATTGCCAGTTTGTTATTTTGCTGATTTTGATTGCAACGGGGATGTTAATTCTGCAGATTTTGCCTATCTTCTTGGCAGATGGTTGCAGTCTTCTGGCTTCCGGAACGAAGATTTTAATAGTGACGGCAAGGTTGATGTTAAGGATATGGGGATATTAGCAAGTAACTGGGGAACTAAATAGATTTTAGAAGATTTGGCCTCCAGTTTGTCAATTAATCTCTTTAATCTGTATTATGATTGACAGAGTGGTAAATTGCGCTATTCTGTTTTTGGTTCTTGAATATTAAAAAAGGGATTGGAAATGAATAAATTTATTTTCGGGAAGGTTTTCGAGACGGTTAAAAGGGCAGATAATTTAGGGGATTAATTTAATAGATATCTTTACAGAGACAGCAGTGGTAAGAAAATGAATTGGGTAATTGGTGAACTGACGGAGGTGCATGAAAAATCACTTCAGGGTCCCAGCCAGGATTATGATTACACGTTTCTGTTTTTTTGAGCATACCTTAAGTCAGAATAAATTTGATTACTTGATAAAAGGAATAAAAAAGCGCCTAGATATTCCAGGGTTCGTTAGAGAAATATTGGTTGAGGATATCAAAAAGGCAGTTCTATCAAACAGAAATAACAAGAGGTGATTTCGTTTTAACCTTGCCGCATTTTGAGATTAGAGGTAGAATATGCTTAAATATAGGATGCGGCTTTTTTGTTTGTCTGTGGACTATTTTTAGTGTATAATTTGGGCAATGAGGCCGAAGGGGAATTTATTTAATAGAATAAGAAGAAGGCCTAAATCCCAAAAAGATTATTTATTGGCTTTGGATATTGGCACAGAGTTTGTTAAGGCGCTTGTTTTAAAGATTGAAAAGGGAGTTTCTGAAGATTTTAGCAAAGGAGGAAGGGGGCTGGTGGTCGGGGTAGCGAGAATAAGGCAGAGAGTGAACCAAATGCAGGGTGGAGCGGTGGCTGACATTGAGGGTGTTGCTTTAACATGCCAAAAAGCTATTGAAAAAGCTGTTGGTCAGGCCAAAGCAAGGCCGACGCAGGTTGTTATTGGTATTGCCGGTGAATTTATTAAGGGCTCAACTAATAATTTTATTTATCAGAGAAGCGAACCGGAAAAAGAAATCGGTTTGGTTGAAATAAAGAATATTATTCAGAAAATCCAATGGAAGGCCTTAGATGGTATGCGGGCTAATCTGGCCAAAGAAACAGGTAGGCCAGAAATTGAAATTCGTTTGATTAACGCTTTGGTGACAGATATAAAAATTGACGGATATAAGGTGGTTAACCCTCTGGGCTTTCAGGGGAAAGAAGTATTTCTGAATATTTTTAATGTTTATGCGCCGCTTGTTCACTTAAGAGCTATTGAAAGCATTGCCAACAAGCTGGATTTGGAACTGATTTCTATTATTGCAGAGCCTTATGCTCTTACAAAATCATCCAGCTACAATTCGACAACAGGCGCTATTTTTGTTGATGTTGGCGGCGGGACAACCGATATTGCCTTGGTCCGCCGCGGCGCTTTAGAGGGTATTAAAAGTTTTGCTTTAGCCGGACGGACATTTACCCGTCGTCTTTCCCAAAACTTAGATGTTGGGTTAAACGAAGCAGAAGCGGTAAAAATAAGGCACAGCCAAGGAGGGGTGGGCCAGAATGTCAGGCGTAAGCTGAGGGATATTTTAAAGGGGGATGCTAAAATTTGGCTGGCGGGCATTGAACTGATTTTAGAAGATTTTAATCAAGGTTTTAACGAAGACGAAGAGGCAGACAGTAAAGCGTTATTTTTCCCTCCTTTAATTTTACTTTGCGGCGGCGGCAGTATTTTGCCCGAGCTGCGAAGTGTTTTGAAAAAAGAAATTATTCAAGAGAGCTGGCTCAAGAAATTTCCCTTTAGCCAGCCGCCTAAAGTGCGCTTTATCCAGCCGGGGCAAATTACCAATATAGTGGACCAGACAGGGCTTTTAGTTGGTCCGGAAGATATTACTCCCTTGGCTTTGGCTAGTTTGTCTTTGGAGATTGTCAGCGAAGAAGATAAAATTATCCCGCCTATTTTGCGGCGGATGGTCAGGATGATGAAGCGTCCTTAATATAAAAAGTATGGTAAAAACAATATATATTGAACCAGAAGAAGAAATCACATCAGTTATAGACAAGTTGATCGCAACTGGTGCGGTTAAAATTAATTTAATTATTCCCTTAGACGCTCAAATTTGGCAGAGTTCTATTAATTTAAAACTGCTTAAAAGAGAAGTGGGTGGAATGGGCAAGGAGGTGCGTTTAATAGCCCCTGATGATTTAACGGCTGAAATGGCAGTTAATATTGGCTTTGCTGTCAAAAAAGAAAAAGATTTGCCCGTGGAATTTATCCAAGAAGAAACAGCAGTCCAGAAATCAAGAGAAGCAGAAGAGGCAGAAGAGCCGATAGAAGAGCCGGAAGAAGAGATTGAGCCGGGAGAAGAGTTGGTTGTTTCCGAGCCGTCTGAATTGGGCAAGCCCAGCGAAGATAAAAAAGATATTTTTGGCCAGTTGGTAGCCGAACTTGAATCAGAAAACGGCCTGACAAAAAGGGGAAGAAAAAAATTTTTAAGCTTTATTAAAAAAGCTGACAAAGACACAAAGAGTAAAATGGTGGATATTATGACCCCCGGCGGTTCAGATGATAAAGAAGCTGATATAAATATTTTTCGGTCTCAGTCAAATGAAAAAAAGCCGGCAAATGAAAAAGGGCCGGCAATAATTAAAGAGGAGCCGGTCGCAAAAAGCCCTCAAAGTCCTCTAAAAAAAGAAGTTCTTCAGGAAGAGATAATTGTTGGGGATAAACCAACAGCAAAAAGAGAGCCAATGGGTGGTGATATTGGGGGAACCCCTTCTATTAACAGAAAAAAAACGCAAGAAGAAGAGATTACTGGGCCTCGTTCCTTTAAGTGGCCTAAATTGTTTGCTGGCTTTGTTGTTTTGGCTGTTGTTGTGGCAGGGGTTGCCGCTTATAAGATTTTACCAACAGCTGAATTAATACTTTATCCAACAAAGGAAAAAATCAGTATGGATTTGTTTGTTTCTGCCGAAAAAGACAATTCCTTTATTGATAAAAGCAATAACAGTATTCCTCTTGAAGAAATGATTGTTGAGGAAACAGGAAGTCGTGAATTTTCCGCAACTGGCGAAGAAGATGTTATTGAAAAAGCGAGAGGTAGCATGATTGTCTTTAATGAATACAGCTCCAGTCCGCAGGTGTTGGTGGCAACGACACGTTTCGAGTCGCCAGACGGCAAAATTTTTAGAATAGAAGAAACTATTACTATCCCCGGGGCAGAAATACAAGAAGGCAAAATTATACCCAGCTCTCTGACTGTTGAGGTTGTAGCAGACCAGCCGGGGGAGGAATATAATATTGAGCCGACTAATTTTACCATTCCTGGTTTTGAGGGAACGCCTAAATTCGCCGGCTTCTACGGCAAGACAAAGGGGTCTATGGAAGGGGGAGCGGTTGGCACAGTTAAGGTGGTTTCCAGCGAGGATTTAGAAAAAGCCAAAGAAGAATTGGGCGATGAACTGGGAAAGAAAGTCAGCCAAGTTCTTTATGACCAGATCCCAGATGATTTGAGAGTGGTTGGAGAAGGGATAAGGGAAGATGTTGAATTGTTGTCTTCCAGCGCTGAAGAAGGGGATAACACCGAGAGTTTTACTATTGAGATGAAAGGGGTCGCCAGGGCGCTCCTTTACAAAGAAGAAGATATGAAGAGCTTAATTGAGTTGAATTTATCTTCGCAGGTTTCTGAAGATAAAACATTCCTTTCTGAAACCCAAGATATTAATATTAGCGAATCAACAGTTGATTGGGAAAAGGGCCGTGCCTCATTTGATTTGTTTGTTGAAGAAGAAATTGCCTGGCAATTAGACGCAGAAAAATTAAAAGATGATCTATTGGGGCAAAATGAAGTAGAAGTCAGGCAATATATTAATAAAGAGTCAAGGATTGAAAAAGCCAAAGTGACTTTTTGGCCCTTCTGGGTAAAGAAAATTCCCAAACAAAGAGACAAGGTTGAAATAATCATTAAAAGCGTTGAAAGTATTGACTAACCCATATTTTTTATTTAAGATATGAATATCTCTGTATTTAACCTTCTTACTTAATTAAATTAAGAGGTTTTTCAGGGATTAAAAATATATTTTGTTAACTATAAAATAAAAAGTGCCCTCATTAAACGAAAAAAATATCCACGAAGGAGTAGTTATTGAAAGTTTGCCTAATACCACTTTTAAGGTAAAGCTGGACAATGGCAAGGATGTATTGGCTCATATTTCAGGCCGGATGCGCCTGAATTTTATTCGGGTTTTGGTCGGCGATCGGGTGAAAGTTGAGCTAAGCCCTTATGATGAAAGTAAGGGGAGAATTGTTTACCGGGGCAAATAAATAGTTATTCATCTAAAGAAAAGTGTTTTTTAAAACAAAAAACGCCTTTCTTTAAACTTATTTTTGGATAAATGAAAGTTCGCGCTTCAGTGAAGAAAATTTGCAAGCAGTGCAAAATTATCCGACGTAAAGGTCGGCTTTATGTTATTTGCAAAAATCCAAAGCATAAACAGAGACAAGGATAAAAAATATTATGCCAAGAATAGCGGGAATTAATATTCCTGAAAACAAAAGAATAGAAATAGCTTTAATCTATATTTACGGCATAGGGCTTTCTTTAAGTAGGGATATTTTGAATAAAGCTAAAATTGATCCCGATATTAGAGCGGGCAAACTTAATGAGCAGGAGGTCGGGAAATTAAGAGACATTGTTGAAAACGAGTACAAAGTGGAAGGTGATTTGCGCCGTGAAAAAATGCTTAATATTAAGCGGCTCAAGGATATTAACTCCTATAGGGGAATTAGGCATGGCAGAGGATTACCGGTAAGGGGGCAGCAAACAAGAACAAATAACAGAACTGTTAGGGGCAATGCTCGTCGGACTATGGGCAGCGGCCGCAAGAAGACAGCCGAGAAAACATAGTTTTTTATTATTTTAAAAAATGGGCAAAAAAAGAATAATTAAACAAAGCGAAGAAGAAGTTCTGAAAGAAACAGAGAAAATAGAAACAGCTGAAAAAAAAGCTGTTCGTGTTAAGGGTGGCAAAGGCAAGAAAAAAAATACTCATTTGGAACAAGGCAATATCTATATTCAGTCAACATACAATAATACGCTGATAACTCTGACCGATATGAGGGGCAGTGTTGTCGCTTGGTCCAGCGCCGGTTCCATTGGTTTTAAAGGGCCGAAAAAAGCGACTCCTTTTGCCGCTTCTCGGGTAGTTGAATTTTTACTGGAAAAAGTTAAAGAGGCGGGGCTTAAAGAAGTATGTATTTTTGTAAAAGGAGCTGGCAGCGGCCGAGATGCGGCTATCCGCGCTTTGGCTAATCAGGGATTGGTTATTAACTCCATTAAGGATGTTACCCCTATTCCTCACAACGGCTGTCGGCCGCCTAAGCCAAGAAGGGTCTAATTATGATGGATTCACAATGTAAAAAATGCAGGAGGGCGGGAGAAAAACTCTTTTTAAAAGGGGAGCGTTGTTATAGCCAAAAATGCGCTATTGTCAGGCGTCCTTATGCGCCGGGCCTTCATGGTAAAAGTATGAGAAGGCGAATTTCTGAATATGGACAGCAGTTGGCTGAAAAACAACGAGTCCGCCATAATTACGGCGTTTCAGAAAAACAATTTAAGAACTATTTTAAAGAAATACTCGGGCAAAAAGGGAATAAAGAAGAACTTTTAATCAGCAAGTTGGAAGGTCGTTTAGACAATACTGTTTTCCGGTTGGGTTTTGCCGGTTCATCGCGGCGTTTAGCCAGACAAATAGTTAATCACGGCCATATTTTACTAAACGGCCGCAAAGTGGATATACCTTCATATCAGGTTAAAAAGGACGATATCGTTAAAATTAAAGAAAGAAGCAAAAAAATACCGCTTTTTTCCAATTTAGCAACTACTCTTAAAAAACATAAAATGCCAAATTGGCTTAGTTTGGATATTAAAAATTTAGAAGGAAAAGTTGTTAAAAATCCGCAGGTGGAAGACATTTTAAAAGTAGGTCGCATTAGTATGATTATTGAGTTTTATAGCCGCTAAAAATAATGACTAATAAACAACGAACAAAATTGTTCGCTGTTTATTGTTCGCTATTAATAATTTATGATTACTTTACCAAAAAAACCAAAAACGACTAAGTTAGAAAATAATAAAGCTGTTTTTGAAATAGAAGCCTGTTATCCCGGTTATGGGACGACTTTGGGCAGCGCTTTTAGAAGAGTCCTTTTGTCTTCGCTTCCCGGCGCAGCTGTTACAGGGGTTAAAATAAAGGGTGTTCAGCATGAATTTTCAACAATCCCCAATATTGCCGAAGATGTTGTCCAAATAATTCTTAATTTAAAGCAGGTTAGATTCAAGCTCTACGGCGGTCAGCCGCTTAAAGCAACCCTTCGCGTTAAAGGAGAGAAAGAAGTCGCAGCCGGAGACATTAAAACGCCGACTGGTTTGGAAATAACCAACCCAAAAGCCCATATCGCCACTTTAACAGCCAAAAAAGCAGAATTGGATATGGAAATTGATGTAGAGCCGGGCCTTGGATATATTCCTATTGAACACCACAAAAAAGAAAAAATAGAAATTGGCAAAATAGCGGTTGATGCTATTTTTACTCCTATCAAAAAAGTTATTTCTTCCACCACTCCAATGCGCGTTGGTGAAAGAACCGACTATGATCGTTTAAAAATTGATATTGAAACAGACGGGACAATTACTCCCGAAGAGGCCTTTATCAAAGCGGCTCAAATTTTAGTTGATCATTTTGAAGTTTTTACCACCTTGGAAGAAGAAAAGAAAACTAAAAAGAAAAAAGAGGAAAAAACTAAAGCCAAAGAACCAGCTAAGAAAAAGAAGGAAGAGAAAAAAGCAGAAGATTTAACAAAAACAAAAGTAGACGATATGAAAATGTCGCTGCGGACTATTAACGCCTTGAAGGCGTCTGGCGTTAAAACAGTTTCTGGTTTGACCAGAAAAAGCGCCAAGGATTTAGAGGGAGTTGAGGGGCTGGGAGAAAAAGCTATTATTGAAATTAAAAAGGCCTTGGGTAAATTAGGGCTTACTCTGAAGAGTTAGCGTTATGAAGCACAAAAAAAAGGGGAGAAAATTTGGCAGAAAAAGAGATCAAAGGCGGGCGCTTTTAAGAGGTCTGGCTGGAAATTTAATTTTGAAAGAGAAAATTACCACCACTGAAGCCAAGGCAAAAGAATTGCGACCTTTTGTAGAAAAACTGATTACTAAGAGTAAATCTGCCGCTGTTGGCAAAAAAGACAATTTGTCGGTTGTTCGCGAGCTGTCCAAAAATTTACCAACAGGAGCCCGCAAAAAATTAGTCAGCCAAATCGGCTCCCGTTACAAAGAAAGGCCCGGCGGCTACACTAGAATTGTTAAAATCGGACCAAGAAAAGCAGACAGCGCTAAAATGGCTATAATTGAATTAATAAAATGACCAAACATACCATAGACGCCAGCGATCAAATATTGGGGCGGTTGGCCGTTAAAGCGGCTAATTTACTGCGCGGCAAAGACAAGCCGAGCTATCTTCCTTATTTAGACAAAGGCGATAATGTGATAATTACCAACACAGATAAAATTAAAGTAAGTGGCAAAAAACTCAAAAATAAAATTTATTTCCGTTATTCAGGATATCCCGGCGGCTTAAAGGAAACCAGGTTGGAAGACGCTTTAGAAAAAGATTCCAGAGAAGTTGTCAGAAAAGCTATTTACGGGATGCTTCCTAAAAACAAGCTAAGGGATAAAATGATAAAGAAATTAAGACTCTATAAAGGAGAGGAAAATAATGGCAGTTAAAAAAGAAAAAACCAAAGAAAAAACCAAGAAAAAGCCGGCTAAAAAATCAGCTTCAGATAAAAAACCAGCCTTAAAAAAGAAGAAAACAACAAAGAAAGACAGCGATAAAACAAAATTAGCCAAAGAAAAGAAATATTGCGAGGCAGTTGGCCGAAGAAAAAGATCTATCGCCCGGGTGCGGCTTTTTACCTGTCGGCCCTTTAATGATGACAAAGCGCGGATAACTGTTAATAACAAGCCTTATGGTAAGTTTTTTTCTACTTTGGAATTGAAAAAAATTGCCGCCAGCCCCTTGCGAAAAATGAAATCAGCCAATCGTTTTGAGGTAACGGCAATGGTCAAAGGGGGAGGTATTCGCGGCCAGGCAGAAGCAGTTCGCCACGGCTTGGCCCGCGCTTTAGTGAAATTTAACGCTGATTTTTCTAAAAAACTAAAAAGAGCCGGCTATCTCCGCCGCGACCCGAGAAAGAAAGAAAGGAAAAAACCAGGTCTTAAAAAAGCAAGAAGAGCCCCGCAGTGGAAGAAGAGATAAAAAATAAATGTTAATTTTAAAACCCCGTCGAACTGGCGGGGTTTTGGGTTGTAAGGGAGATTCTTTAAAGTGAAATTGCGAGTAATTTATCTCGGTTGGCCAAATATACTTTTTCTTCTCTTGGGTGATAAGCGATTTCTTCTATGTTCAGTTCAGTTATATCAACAATATTTCTAAAGTCGCGGCCGTCCAGTTCAGCGAATTTTAAAGTTTGGCCGACTAAAAAAATAATATGTTCGTTTGTTCTCTCAAACCAAATAGCTTGTTTAATTTTCTGGCTTAAGCGAGTGATTAATTCTTGTTCTCCTGCTTTTTTAGACGGCTGTCTGGAGATGTTTTCTAAATAATGAACCCATATTTCAGAAGGGCTGAAGTAAAGTAATTTTTGGTTGTCGCCTGAAAATTGAAAGCCAATAATATTCTGGCCAATTATTTCAAACATTTTTGTCTTTGGGTTCAAAAGATAAAGATAGCCGTCATCGCTTAAAGCGGCAATTTTTTGATTGACAGAGGTAGAAACTTGGTAATTTTGATTTTTAGGCAGAGAGGTCAAGCTGATTTGTTTATTAAAAGTGTTTTCTTTGTCTGTTTTGTAAAGAATATAACTTTCTTTCTGAATATAAAATATTTCTTCTGATTCTTCTTGGGGGATATATTCATTTAAGGAAAAATTTTTCTCTAAATTACTTTGAATTATTTCAATGTTAATTTCTTTTGGTATAAAAAAAATATTATTGGCTTCGGTGACTATTTTTGATTTAATTTTTAGTTTTTTATTCCAAGGATAATATCCTTCTTTTTCTACTTTTATTTGGTAATCGCGGGGGGCAAGCCGTCTGATAAATGAAGGTGTTTTTGCTGTTTCTTGGTCGTTAATGTAAACTTTGGCTTCTTTGGGAGTGGATCTAATGTAAAAAGCGCCGGTTAAAACCGGCTTTTTTTCCTGCCAATCAAAGCTGTAGCCCATAGCATAGCCGAGGACTAACGGAGTGCCAGTAATAAAAAAAAGAAGGATTAAATAGAAAAGAATCTTTCTTGTTCTGCGCTTCATATTGCTTTTT
Organism: uncultured Candidatus Saccharibacteria bacterium; assembly: GCA_964420115.1. Taxonomy (GTDB): domain Bacteria; phylum Patescibacteriota; class Minisyncoccia; order Portnoybacterales; family UBA2143; genus CAYQQO01. Next base: position 103,963 of record CAYQQO010000001.1, read on the forward strand.
CTATTCTATCACTTCTTTTTCAGCTTGCCAAGCTCTCGGCAATCAGCTAAGATAAAGGTACTATGGAGAGATTTGTAATTCGCGGAGGCAAGCCCTTATCAGGAACTATTTATGTCAACGGAGCTAAAAATGCCGCTTTGAAATTTTTAGCCGCTTCTCTTCTAACAGACAGAGAATGGATTATTTCTAATGTTCCTGCTATTGAAGATATTTTCAGAATAGTTGAACTGATAAAAGGAGTGGGAGCCGAAATTGATTTAAACAATGGTTCTAAGGGTGTTTACAAAATTAGGGCGGAAAATATAGATAATAATAATTTGGAGCCCAAAATTGCTGAAAGATTGAAGGGTTCTATTTTGATGGCTGCTCCCTTGTTAGCTCGAACAGGCAAGGCGGTTTTCCCTCAGCCGGGCGGATGCGTTATTGGTCAGCGGCCAAGAGATATATTTTTAGAAGGATTTGCCGCCTTTGGCGCGAAGGTAAAAGAAAGCAGAAAGGGATATTGTTTAAGCGTTAAAAAGTTAAAAGGGGCAAAGTTTGTTTTCCCAATAATCAGCGTAACAGCGACAGAAGCGATGATTTTAACGGCTGTTTTAGCAAAGGGGAAGTCAAAATTAGTTAATGCCGCCTGCGAGCCGGAAATTACCGCTTTGGCTGATTTTTTAAACAAGTGCGGGGCTAAAATTAAAGGAGCGGGCAGTCCTTTTATTGAAATTGAAGGAGTCAGCTCTCTTTCCGGCGGCAATTGCCGTATTATACCGGACAGGATTGAAGCAGGCAGTTTCGTTCTTTTAGGCCTGGTAACGCAAAGCCCTATTAAGGTAGCGGGGCTTGAGCCGGCCCACTTGGATGTTTTGTGGCATTTTTTAAAAAGGGCAGGGGCTAAATTTGAAATAGGAGAGAGTTTTGTTAAGATTAAACCGAATAATAATTTGAAAGCTGTTAATTTGCGCACGCATGAATATCCCGGTCTTGCCACTGACCTGCAGGCGCCCTTTACGGTTTTGATGACCCAGGCCAAAGGCTCTTCTTTAATACAGGAAACAATATTTGAAGGTCGTTTATTTTATACAGACACTCTTAACCAAATGGGGGCCAAAATTACTATGTGCGATCCTCACCGGGTTGTTGTTGAGGGCCCGACAAAACTATACGGCCGCCATATGATCAGCCCTGATATTAGAGCTGGCATTGCCCTGCTTATCGCCGCTTTGGCCGCCAAAGGTCAGTCGGTTATTGAAAATATTTATCAAATTGACAGGGGCTACAGCCGGATTGAAGAGCGGCTACAAAAATTGGGAGCTGATATAAAGAGAGTGGTTTAAAAATATGTTAATTAAAAAAATAGGCATTGATTTAGGCACAGCCAACACGCTGGTTTATCTGCCAAAAAAAGGCGTTGTTATAAACGAACCGACTGTTGTGGCTATTTCTTTGGAAGATAACCGCATTTTAGCGGTCGGCGATCGTGCCAAAGAAATGCTGGGCAGAACGCCGGAAACAATTGTTGCTACCCGTCCGATGAAAGACGGTGTTATTGCTGATTATAGAGTAACAGAAGCAATGCTTAGGTATTTTATCGGCAAAGTTATGGGACGTTTGCGTTTTTTTAGGCCTGACGTGATGGTTTCAGTGCCGGCGGGCATTACCTCCACAGAAAGAAGGGCTGTTGTTGAGGCCTCAATTAAAGCCGGAGCTAAAAATGCCTATGTTGTCAAAGAGCCGGTTTTAGCGGCTATTGGGGCAAATCTTCCTATTAATGAACCAGCCGGCCATATGATTATTGATATTGGTGGAGGCACTTCTGAAATGGCTGTTTTGTCTTTAGGCGGAGTGGTCGCCTGGGCTTCTGTCAGGGTTGGCGGCGATAAAATTGATCAGGCAATAAGCCAATATATTCGCAAAAAGCATAATTTAGCCATTGGCGACGGGACAGCTGAAAAAATAAAGATTAAGTTAGCTAACGCTCTTGTTCAAGAAGAAGACCCGACAGTTAAAATTCGCGGCCGCGATTTAGTGGCTGGTCTGCCTAAAATAATAGAAGTTAGCAGCAATGAAATAACAGAGGTAATTTCTGAACAACTGGGAGAAATTACTAAAGCGATTAAAATTGTTTTGCGGGACACTCCGCCGGAACTGGTGGCTGATATTATGGACAGAGGGATGATCCTTAGCGGCGGAGGCGGCCTTCTTAAAAATTTAGATAAATTAATCACTGAATCAGTCGGCGTTACATGCCGTTTGGCAAAAGATCCGACCTTGTGCGTTGCTAAAGGAGCTGGTATGGCCTTGGAGCATTTGGATATTTACAAAAGAAGCATAATGAGCAAGAAGTAGTATGTTAATTGGTGTAAATATTCAGGCCGCGCTTAAAGAGCCCAAAACAGGGGTAGAAGAATATGTTTACCAGTTGGTAAAAAACTTGGCGATGCTTGAACAATCAAAGAAGCATCGTTTTGTTTTATACGCGCCTAAAACAATAAACTCTTTATGGAATTTGCCCAAAAATTTTCAAATAAAAAAGCTCAATTGGCCTTGGCCAATGTGGACGCAAGTTAGATTAGCCAGCCAGCTGATTGTTAAGAAGCCAGAAATTCTTTTTATCCCTGTTCATGTTTTGCCTCGCTTCCATCCCAAAAATTCAGTTGTCACTATACACGGACTGGAATATGAATATTATCCAGAAATGTATCCTAAAAAACACTTGAATTATTTGCGATTGAGCACCAAATACTCTTTAAAAAGAGCCAGAAAAATAATTGCTGTTTCTTTAAATACAAAAAAAGATTTAATAAATTTGTACGGAGCCGATGAGAATAAAATAGAGGTTGTTTACCATGGGGTAGGTGATGAGGCGGCGCCATTGCGAGGAGCGACCGAAGGGAACGACGCGGCAATCTCTGAAAAAAATGCAAGATTGCTTCGTGCCGGCAGAGCCGCCGTTTGCAATGACAAATATGTTCCATATATTCTTTTTTTAGGCCGCCTGGAAACAAAAAAGAATATACGCGGGCTAATAAAGGCTTTTGGGTTATTGAAGAAAAAATACAAAGTTCCCCATAAGTTAATTTTGTCCGGCCCAAAAGGATATGGCTGTCAAAAATTAAAAACAGAAGGCGATATTATAGAAAAAGGATATGTTAACAATAAAGAAAAATGGCCATTGCTTTCTCAGGCAGACGCCTTTGTTCTTCCTTCTTTTTATGAAGGATTTGGCATGCCAATACTGGAAGCTCAATCTGTTGGCTGTCCGGTGATAACATCAAATATTTCTTCTATGCCGGAAGTGGCTGGCGAAGGAGCCGCCTTTGTGGCTCCCAATAGTGTTGAAAATATTTGCCATATGTTGTATAAGGTAATAAGTGATAAAAAATTAAAAGAGAATTTAATTAATAAGGGTTATCAGAATGTTAAAAGATTTTCCTGGCAGAAATGCGCCAAAGAAACATTGAAAGTATTAACTGAATTATGAAAGTTGCTTTAGTTCATGATTATTTAATTCGTTTTGGGGGGGCCGAGAGGGTCCTTTTAAATTTGAAAAAAATATTTAAAAAAGCGCCTGTTTATACGCTCCTTTACAATGAAAAAGAAATGGGCAGATATTTTAAAGGAATTGATATTAGAACTTCTTTTTTGCAGAAATTTCCTTTGTCGTGTAAATATCATCGTCTTTTGGCCCCTTTTATTCCTTCGGCTGTGGAATCTTTTGATTTGAAAGAATTTGACCTTGTTATTTCTTCCTCCAGCGCTTTTATTAAGGGTTTAATTTTAAGGCCGAAAACTCTTCATATATGCTATTGCCATAATCCCAGTCGTTTTTTATGGGATTACGCCCATCAGTATGACGGCGGGCTTTCTTTCTGGAGCAAAATACTTTTCCATTATTTGCGCGTTTGGGACAAGTCATCAGCCAGCCGGGTTGACTATTTTATCGCTAATTCTAAAGCAACTGCCCGGAGGATTAAGAAATTTTACGGCAGGGAAGCGAAAATAATTTATCCCTCCGTTATGATGGCTGGCTCGGGTTATTGCAATAATCTTGACCCGGGAGAAAAGAGCGAGGGATCCAGAATGAATACAGCTGGATTTTCAACAAAAGACCAGAATAACAATCCTGGTAAAGATTATTTTCTTGTCGTCTCTCAGTTGACCCCTTATAAAAAAATTGACTTAGCCATTGACGCTTTTAACAAATTAGAGCTTCCCTTGGTAATTATTGGCGATGGTCGCGACAGAAAGCGTCTTCAAAAAATGGCCAATAAAAATATTAAATTTCTTGGCTGGCAGACGGATGAGGTGGTAAAAGAATATTTTAAAAATTGCCTGGCCTTTATTTTCCCAGGAGAAGACGATTTCGGCATAGCGCCTGTTGAAGCGATGAGCTGCGGCAAGCCGGTTTTAGCTTACAGAAAAGGCGGGGCGACAGAAACAATTATTGAAAGTATTACTGGCGAATTCTTTGACGATTTAGCGCCGGAGGCGATAGCCGACGGAGTAAGAAGAATTAAAATGAATTTTGGAAATTACAGTCCCTTGGTCATTAGAAAAAGAGCTGAAAAATTTTCACAGGAAAGGTTCGAAATAGCGATAAAAGAGCTGGTCGTCGAAATATTAGAGGAGAAGAAAAGAGAGTTTTAAACAGCTTCTTTCAAGAATCTATTAAGAATCTATTTTAACAAATTCAAATTAACCTTAACTCCGCGTCTAAGTGAATCTTAGACGCGGGTTTTTGTTTTCAAAACACAGAGTTGCCAATGGATTGTCTTTATGATAAACTGGGCGTATGATTATTGGGCATAAGCGGATTTTAGATTTTTTTAAAAAAAGCGTTGAGAGCGGGAAATTAGCTCATGCTTATCTTTTTGTTGGTCCTTCTAATTTAGGTAAAAAAAGCGTTGCTCTGGAATTTATTAAAATGCTTAACGGGAGAGAAATTGAAAAAGCGGTCCATCCAGATATTTTAATTGTTGAACCGGAGGTAGTTGAAAAAAGCGGAGTGAAAAAAGAAATGGAAATTGGCATTGCCCAGGCAAAAAAAATACAGCGTCAGCTTTCTTTGTCGCCTTATTCTTCTGATTACAAAATTGCTTTGGTAAACGGAGCAGAGAAAATGACAAATCAGGCCGCCAATTGTCTTTTAAAAACATTGGAAGAGCCGGCTGGGAAAGCGATTTTAATTTTAATTTCTTCTGATATTGGCGCCCTTTTGCCGACTATTGTTTCGCGGTGCCAAATGGTCAAGTTTATGCCGGTTAAAAAAGAGGATATTGCCAAGGGGGTAGGGGAAAAAGTTTCAGAGCAGGTTATAGGGTTGGCTAATGGCAGGCCGGGGCTGGCAATCCGCTACAAAGAAAACCCCTCTCTTTTAAGAGAGCAGAATAATATTATTTTACAGCTGGAGAAACTGATTCGGGCTGGTATAAGCGAAAAGTATAAGTATGCGGAGGGAATGTCAAAAGATATTCCTCGGGCTAGATGGGTTTTAAGCTGCTGGCTTTTCTGGTTTCGTGATTTAATGCTTCTTTCTTCCGGCTGTGATAATTTAATTCTTTATCCTCAATCAGTAAAATACAACGGATGTTATTCATTAGTCGGCCTAAAAAAAATAATTAAGGAAATTAGAAAAACGGATTGGCTTCTTTCCAGCCCGGGGATTAATCATCGTTTAGCTTTGGAGGTTTTAATGCTTGAGGTTTAGTCCGAAAACAGTTTTCGGGCTGATAATGCTGGAGGTCTGAATATTCTTAAATAATGAAAAAAATACTTATTGTCGGCATCCCTCTTTTTGCTTTTTTGGCAACTTCGTCAATTAATCTTAAAGAGATAGAAACCGACGATATCTATATCACTAGAGATGGAGGGGAAACATGGCAAACGCAATCGGTCCAAAAGGGGGAGATATCAATTAGCTCGCTGGATGTTTTGAGTTTGGCTGTTGACCCTAATAATTCTGACATAGTTTATTTGGGGAGCGAAGGAAACGGTCTTTATAAAAGCGAAAATAAAGGGGAGAGTTGGCAAAAAATAGAAGATGAAAAGGGCGGGCTTTCCCGTTTTAGCGATGTTTATAATATTGCTATTGATCCGCAAAACACATCCCGTCTTTATATAGCTGTTTTTGATGATAGTAAAGGAAGGGTCTTTCGCAGTGAAAACAAAGGGCAGTCATGGCAGGAGATATACGCTCTTTCTCAAAAAAGAGAAAATATTTATACCATTGCCATAGACAGCCAGAATCCCAATGTTATCTATATTGGCACTGGAGAAGGAGGAATCATTAAAAGTTCGGATTATGGAGATTCATGGACATGGCTGATATATTTAGAAACAGCAATCTCTGATCTGGTGGTAAATCCTCAAAACAACCGACAGCTTTTTGCCAGCACTTTTAACAGGGGAATTTATAAATCAAACAGCGGCGGGACAATTTGGCTCTCATTGCGGGACGCTTTAAGAGTGTTTGGCAGAGGAAGAAAAATAGAAAAGATAGCTATTGATTACAGAAATCCGGAAATAATTTATGCTGCTTCGCCGGGCGGACTTTTAAGGTCTGAAAATGGCGGGCTTGTCTGGCGGAGAACAAATGCCTCTCTTTTTCCTTTTTCATCCCCAATTTCCAATATTGTAATAAATCCGCAAAATTCCAACCACCTTTGTTTTGGGATAACTCAATTTCTTCATTGCAGTGACAATCAGGGGCAAAGCTGGTCTATCAGCAATGTTGATAATGGCCGGGATATAAAAACCATTGCTATTGACCCAAAAGACAGTAATGCTATTTATGTTGGCTTTGTTAATTAAAAAATTTTATGCATAAAACAATAATAAATAAAATTAAGCCCCACCTAGGCAAAACAATTGATTATTTAAAAGGGGAATTATCAGCTCTTCAAATTGGAAGAGCTAACCCTAGTTTAATTGAAAATTTAGAAGTAGAATGCTATGGCCAGAAATTCCCTGTAAAACAGCTTGGCTCTATCCATGCGCCTGAACCAAGGGTAATAATTATCCGTCCCTGGGATAAAAGCGTTATAGAAAACATAGAGCGGGCTATCAGTCAGTCAAGATTAGGCGTTTCTCCTGTGGTTGAGGAAGAATCCATTCGTATAAATATACCCCCTTTAAGCGAGGAACGGAGAAAAGAGTTGGTTAAAATTATACAAGAAAAAACAGAAGAATGTCGTATCAGCGTTCGCCGGCAAAGAGAAGAGGTATGGAAGGAAATTCAGGATTTGGAACAAGAAAAGAAAATTACTGAAGATGATAAATACCGCGCCAAAGAAGAACTGCAGGAAATAGTGGATGAGCATAATAACAAAATAGAAGAAATGACTAAAAAGAAAGAAGAAGAAATTATGAAAGTTTAAATATGCTTTTGGTAGTTGTCGTTTTTATTTTAATACTGGGTCTTTTAATCTTCGTTCATGAATTCGGTCATTTTATTATGGCCAAAAGGGCGGGATTAAGAGTAGAGGAATTCGGCTTTGGTTTCCCGCCAAGGTTGTTTGGCATTAAAAAAGGAGAAACAATTTATTCTATTAATCTTTTGCCTTTGGGCGGTTTTGTAAAAATTTACGGAGAAGACAGACCTGCTTCCAAAAAAAAAGAAAAAGGAGGCAAAAAAAGAGCTTTTTATGGCCAATCTATTGGTTCTCGGGCTAAAATTTTACTTGCTGGGATAACTATGAATTTTCTTTTGGCTATCCCGCTTTTGGCCTTGGGCCATTTTCTCGGTCTGCCCGCTATAATTGGCGATGAGGCGCCCAATGGTTTAAAAAATATTAAAGTGCAGATTACTCAAGTTGTTTTTGATTCTCCAGCCGGCCAGGCAGGGCTGATGATTGGCGATACTATTGTTCAACTTGGCGTTGATGGCCAAAAGATTGGAATAAATAAAGTAAAGGAGGTCCAACAGTTTGTTTCAGAGCATCAAGGGGAAGAAATAGCAGTGGTTATTAAAAGGGGCAATGAAACTCTGGAGAAAAAAATAGTCCCGCGGGTTGATTATCCTGATGATCAAGGGCCTATGGGCATTAGCTTGGCCAGAACCGCTATTGTTTCCTATCCTTGGTATGAGGCGATTGTTAAGGGGGTCGTCAGCACAGTTACTTTGACAATTACCATTATTGTTGCTTTGGCCGGACTCTTGTGGGATTTAGTTTCTACCGGCCAAGTAATGGGTGATGTTGCCGGTCCGGTTGGTATTTTTAGTATCACTAGTCAGGTAACAAAGCTCGGCTTTATTTATGTTCTGCAGTTTACAGCGGTTTTAAGCATTCATTTAGCTATTTTAAACGGCTTGCCTTTTCCGGCTCTTGACGGCGGCAGGCTTCTTTTTTTAGGTATTGAAAAAATTAAGGGATCGCCCATTAATTCTAAATTTGAAAGGATTGCCAATACAGCCGGCTTTGTTATTTTACTTCTTTTAATGGCTGCTATCACTTGGCGGGATGTGGTTAGATTTTTTTAAGCCTGTGGCAAAACTTGCTTTGTATCTCAACTCCCCAAAGATAAACTTATATGTATCAATCAGACTTATTTTCCAAAACTAAAAAAGAAGCGCCAAAAGGCGCGAAAACAATTTCTCATAAATATTTAACTAGAGGTGATTTTATTGATCAATTATCAGCCGGCATTTATAGTTTTCTTCCTTTAGGATGGCGGGTTCATAATAAAATAGAAAATATTATCAGAAAAGAAATGGATAAGCTAGGCGGGCAAGAATTATTTATGCCTACCTTGATCCCAAAAAATTTATGGGAGGGGACAGATCGCTGGGAAAAAATTGATCCGCCTCTTTTTGTTGTCTCAGACAGGCATAAAAAAGAATTTGGTCTTGGTTCTACCCATGAAGAAGTTATTACTGATTTGGTTAAAAAAAGAATAAGGTCATATCAGGATCTGCCTCTTTATCTTTACCAAATACAGAACAAATTTAGAAACGAAATGAGAGCTACTGGCGGGCTTTTGCGCGTCCGCGAATTTATTATGAAAGACCTTTACAGCTTTCATTTTTCTGAAAAAGAAGCTATGGAATTTTATGAAAAAGTCAAAAGCGCTTATTTAAAAATATTTAAAACTGCTGGCTTAGAGGTGGTGGCTGTTGAGGCAGATTCCGGAACAATTGGCGGAAATCTTTCTCATGAATTTATGTTAATTGCCAAAACAGGCGAGGATCAAATACTTGTTTGCTCTAAGTGCGGCTACGGAGCTAATGTTGAAAAAGTTGGCAAAGCAAAAAAGTGTCCCAAGTGCGATAGTGATTTGGGAATAAAAACATGCATTGAGAATGGGCATACTTTCTTTTTAGGCGATAAATACAGCAAAGCTATGGGGGCAAAATTTGTTGACAAAGAAGGGGAGGAAAAGTCAATTATTATGGGTTGTTACGGTATTGGTCTGGGCCGGCTGATGGCAACAATTGTTGAAGCAAATCATGATGAAAAAGGAATTATCTGGCCGAAGTCCGTAGCTCCTTTTGATATTCATTTATTATCTTTGGCTAAAGAAGAGGGTGAAGTAAAAAAAGCTTCCGACCAGCTTTATTATGATTTAGAAAAAAAGGGGCTGGAGGTTTTATATGATAACCGCGACAAGAGCGCTGGTGAAAAATTTGTTGAATCAGATTTAATCGGTATTCCTGTTCGTTTGGTAGTTAGCGCAAAAACACTGGAAAAAAATTCTGTGGAAATGAAAAAAAGAAAAAGCGGCAAGATAAAGCTAATTAAGATTAAGGGGGCAGTAGAAAAATTATAGTTTTTAAATTCTATGCTTAATAATATTTTTGGCGTTTTTTCAAAAGATATTGGTATTGATTTAGGAACAGCCAATACTCTTGTTTATGTCAGAGGGCAGGGGATTGTTATTAATGAACCCTCAGTGGTGGCAGTCAATCAAAAAACAGGCCAAATTTTATCCATTGGGCAAGAAGCAAAAAAAATGGTCGGCAGGACGCCGGCCCATATTGTTGCTTCCCGGCCATTAGCCGCCGGAGTGATTTCTGATTTTGAGGTTACTGAACAAATGCTTAAATTTTTTATTGACAAAGTTCACGGCGAATCTTTTTCTATTCTGCCTCGGCCAAGAATAGTGGTCGGCATTCCTTCAGGCGTAACGGAAGTGGAGAAAAAAGCGGTTGAAGACGCGGCTAGAAGCGCTGGGGCCAGAGAGGTCTATTTAGTTGAGGAGCCAATGGCGGCCGCTATTGGCGTTAGGTTGCCAGTCCAAGAAGCGGCCGGCAATATGATTGTTGATATTGGCGGGGGGACAACAGAGGTAGCTGTTATTTCTTTAGGCGGCATTGTTGCCAGCAGAAGTTTGCGAATAGCGGGAGATAAATTAAACGAAGATATTATCAACTACGCTAGGGAAGAATTTAATCTTCTTTTGGGAGAAAAAACAGCTGAAGATATTAAACTGACTATTGGTTCAGCTTGCCCTTTGGAAGAAAAAATGGAGACAGCTATGAGGGGCCGTGATGTTTTGGCAGGCCTTCCCAGAGAAGTGCTTATTGATGATAGCCAGGTGCGAAAAGCGCTAAGTAAATCAATTAAATCTTTGGTTAATTCAATTAAATCAACAGTGGAAGAAACGCCTCCGGAACTGGTAGCTGATATTATGCATAGGGGCATTTATATTGTTGGCGGCGGCGGTCTTTTGCGCGGGCTTGATCAACTGGTGAGCGAACAAACAGAAATGCCGGTAAAGTTGGTTGAGGACCCCCTAACGGCGGTAGTCAGGGGTACGGGCATTGTCTTAGAGGATATAGACGCGCTAAGGGATGTTTTAGTTAACCCGGATGTTGCGCTTCCGCCTAAATAAAAAAATATGCCGGAACTACCAGAAGTAGAAACAATTAAAAGACAGTTAAGTAGAAAAATTTTAGGCAAACGCATCAAGTCGGTAGATGTTAATTTGGAAAAAATTATCAAATTGCCGGTAAAAGAATTTAAAAAAATTGTCACAGGGGCGAAAATAAAGAGGATTGTCAGGCGGGCCAAATTACTAATTTTTAATTTAGACAATAATTATTCTTTAATAATTCATTTAAAAATGTCTGGCCAACTGATTATAGACGGAGAGAAAACAAAACACAGTCATTTAGTTTATTATTTTGATGATAATACTTTCTTAATTCACAATGATTTTCGTCAGTTTGGCTTTATTAAGGTTGTTCCTCAAAAAGAATTAAACAATTATTTGGCCAAAGAAAAGTACGGCCCTGAACCACTAACAAAAGAATTTACTCTTAATTTGTTTGAAAATCTTTTAGACAAAAGAAAGAGATCAAAAATCAAGCCATTGTTGATGGACCAGAAGTTTATTGTCGGCATTGGCAATCTTTACGCTGATGAGATTCTCTTTTTTGCCAAAGTTCTGCCGACTAGAATTGCTAAGACGCTTAAAAAATCAGAGATTAAAAAAATTTATCAAGGGATAAAAAAAATTTTGCCAGCCGCTATTTCTAAAAGGGGCAGTTCAGCTGACGCTTATCTTGACGCTAAAGGCAAGAAGGGGGGTTATATGCCCTTAATCAAGGTTTATCAAAGAGAAAATAAGCCCTGCTATATTTGTAAAACGAAAATTAAAAGAATAAAAATAAACAGCCGTTCTGCTCATTTCTGTCCGAGGTGCCAAAGGTAGTTTAATAAAAAAAACTTCTACCGCTTTTTGCGGCTAGGGCGAGCTTGGAACAAGCATATATAGGCGGGAGTTTCTGATTGGAGGAATAGCTTGATGTCAAGTAAAAATTTATTTTTAATAAACTGTTAAAGTAAAAGACATTCTAAAATTTCCAAACAATTTTTATTGGGGGGCTGCTATTTCTTCTCATCAAGTGGAGGGCGGCAATATTAATAATTGGTCCCAGTGGGAAAAGGAAAATGCCAAATGGTTGACTAAAAAAGCTGGGAAATACTGGGAGAACTGGCAGAAAAAAAAATTCCCGGAAATGTTTGAGGAAAAAAACTATATTTCTTCGCGCACCTGCGATCATTACCATCGCTTTAATGAGGATTTTGATTTAGCAAAAGAAATGGGTCATAATGCTCATCGTTTTTCTGTTGAATGGTCGCGAATTGAGCCCCAAAAAGGGAAAATTGACGAAAAAGAAATAGAGCATTACAGGGAGGTTGTTTTAGCTTTAAAAAAAAGAGGACTGGAGCCGTTTATAACGCTTTATCACTGGACGCTTCCTTTGTGGTTGAGTGATGCAGGCGGCTGGCTTAATCCAAGAAGTCCATATTATTTTGACCGCTTTGTTAAAATCATCAGTGAAAAATTATTTGATCAAGTTAATTTCTGGATAACCATTAATGAGCCAAATGTTTACGCTTCTAATTCATATTTAAGAGGCGTTTGGCCTCCGCAAAAGAAAAGTTTTTTTAAGTATTTTAAAGTTTTAAATAATTTAGCCGAGGCGCATCGCTTGGCTTACAAATCACTCCATTTAATTGATCTGGATTGTTCTGTCGGTATTTCAAAAAACAATGTTTTTTTTGAGAAAAGTTTTTTATACGACTATTTCTGGAATAAATATTTTTTAAAAAAAATTAGCGGCAAACAGGATTTTATCGGCCTCAATTACTATTTCCATCACAGCTTTTTTAAAAAAAGAAAACTGCCTAAAACTGATATGGGCCGGGGATATTATCCAAAAGGGATTTATCATCTCTTAAAAGATTTAAAAAAATACAAAAAACCAATCTATATTACAGAAAACGGATTAGCTGACAAAGATGATAAACAAAGAGAAAAGTTTATTAAAGAGCATTTATTCTGGGTTTACAAAGCTATAAAAGAGGGAGTTGATGTTGGCGGTTATTTGTATTGGTCTTTATTGGATAATTTTGAATGGGACAAGGGTTTTTGGCCGAGATTCGGCTTGATAGAAGTAGATTACAAAACATTTGAGAGGCGGGTTCGCAAAAGCGCTCTTTCTTACGCTGAAATTTGTAAAAGGAACGCTATTGAAGAATAAATTAAAAGCACTATATTTATGAACTGGATTTTAATCGCCCTTTTGGCATATTTTATCTTTGCTGTGGTAGCGATTATTGATAAATTTTTGCTGACAAAAGCCATTCCCAGTCCTATCTCTTACGCTTTTTATGTCGGCCTTTTAAGTTTCTTTGTTGTTTTCTTTATCCCTTTTGGCTTTTCTCTTTTACCTTTGCCTCTTGTTTTGTTAGCTCTTTTAACCGGCGCTGTTTTTTTAGGCGCTTTAATATTTTTTTATCAGGGAGTTTATAAAGAAGAAGTTTCAAGGGTGGTGATGATTATTGGAGGACTGACGCCAATTTTTATCTTTTTGCTTTCTTTTGTTTTTTTAGGAGAGAGATTGGCCCAAAGAGAAATTTTAGCTTTTTTAGTTTTAATTTTAGGGACAATTTTAATTACTTTTAAAAAAGGCGTCAGATACAAAGCCAAGGGTCTTTTTTCAATACTTTTAGCGGCTTTTTTGTTTGCCCTTCACGCGGTAATGATTAAGTATATATTTTTGCAGGAGGATTTTTTAAACGTCTTTATTTGGACCCGTTGGGGAAGTTTTTTAGCCGCTTTTCTTCTTCTTATTCCAGCTAATAACCGCCGTTTAATTTTTAAGAGCGGCAAGAAAGTAAAAACGAAAAACAGCTTTCTTTTGGTCGGCGGCAAGGCCTTGTCAGGGGTTGGTTTTGTCTTTGTAAATTACGCTATTTTTCAAGAGAGCGTTACTTTAGTTAACGCTATAGAGGGCTCAAGGTTTGCTTTCGTTTTTTTAATTACTTTGGCTATTTCTTTGGTTGCCCCGCATGTTTTAAAAGAGGAAATTAAAACAAGCGTTTTAATTAGAAAAATCATTGCTGTTTTTCTAATTGGTCTTGGTTTAGCTATTCTTGCTTTTTGATTTATGAAAATACTAAAAATTATTAAATCAATTCTTAGGATTCTCGGTCTGTTAACAGCTGTTTTTGTTGTTTTATTTATCGCTCTTTCAATATGTATGACTACTGGTAAAGCAGAGCCGGCTGATAAGGTTAATTTTGGCGTAACATACAGCAAGCTTTTTACCGAGCAAATGGGCCTTGACTGGCAAGAGGCATATTTAGCTATTTTAGATGATTTAGGAGTAAAAAAAATTCGCTTGGTCGCTTACTGGCATGAAATTGAAAAAGAACAGGGCCAGTATTTATTTGATGACTTGGATTGGCAAATAGAGGAGGCAGAAAAAAGAGGAGCAGAGATTATTTTGGTTATGGGCAGGAGACTGCCCCGCTGGCCAGAATGTCATATTCCGGAGTGGGCAAAGGGTTTGGATGAGGCGGGCCAGCAAAAAAAGATTTTAGATATTATTGAAAAGATTATTAACCGCTACAAAGAAAAAGATATTATTTGGGCCTGGCAGGTGGAAAATGAGCCTTTTTTGAAAAATTTTGGTGAATGTCCAAAGCTTGATATAAAATTCTTGGAAAAAGAAGTTGATTTAGTTAGAAAATTGGACACAAAAGCTAGGCCGATTATTATGACCACTAGCGGAGAATTAAGCAGCTGGCTCCAGGCGGCTTCCCGCGGCGATGTTTTAGGGACCACTCTTTACAGGGTTATTTACAATGATTATGTCGGCTATTTTGAATATCCTTTGCCGCCTGTTTTTTATCACAAAAGAGCCCAGTTTGTAAAAAAGATAACCGGCATAGAAAAAGTTATTATTATTGAACTTCAAGCAGAGCCATGGGGGCCAAAACTTCTTTTTGAGACAAGCCAGAAAGAACAAGCTAAGTCAATGGATATTGAGCGGTTTAGAAATACAATTAATTATACATACCAAACAGGGTATGATGAGGCATATTTATGGGGGGCTGAATGGTGGTATTGGATGAAAGAAACGCATGACAATGATGCTTTTTGGCAGGAAGCCAAGAAGTTGTGGCAGACCAGCGTGTTTTAGATACACACATTTTGCACTCCAATTAAGGTAATTTAAGGGCTTAATTAGGAGTCAACCTGTTTAATCCGCAGTGCTTTGTATTATTGTATTCTTCGTTCCACATTTTAATCTTTTCTTTTAATTCTTTTAATGTTTTAAACCTATTTCTATCATAGAACATTTCCTGGTCTGTCCTGTGAGATCTTTCTACTTTGCCATTCTGAGCTGGTTTTCCAGGATATATTAAGTAGTGAATAATATTGTGTTTCTGGCATAAAAGGTCAAAAGCGTGCAATCTGGGATTCATAGGATCAGATGATTTAAGATACCCGGTGTATCTATTGGTAAAATTACTTCCATTATCTGTTTTAATTGATCTGATTCTAAACGGGGCTACTCTAATTAACTCTTCTAAGAAATCTATTGAATCAGAATTAGAATAATTATCATAAATTTTCAAATATCTTCACCTGGAAGCGCAATCTATGGCTGTAAACTGGTAATACTCCCTATTTTCAACCAAATCTGGGACATATTTAACATCTATCTCTACTAATTCTCCTTTAGTTAAGGGAACTTTAATGTATTTGTATTTCAGCTTTCTAACTCTGTATTTTCTTGTTAATCCTTCAGACTTAATTATCTTTTGAATAGTCTGATGATGCGTTTTAATTCCTTCTTCCTCTAAGTACCACATAATCTTTAATGAGCATTTTCCTTTATCTTTTCTTAATTCAATAATTCTCTCTTTAACCCTAATAAGGGTTTCTTTGGGATTGCTTTTAGGCCTTCTGGATCTGTTTTCTAATCCATTTATACCACGCGTCCTAAAAGCAGACAACCAATACTTTAGAGATCTTTCGCTAAATGGACACACCTTGGCCGTATCCTTAATTGATACCTCTTTATCTAAGATAGGTTTAATCCATCTATATTTCTCTTCTTTTGTTGATTTGGGCATAATTTTCATATGCCCTTACTTTACTCTAAAAGTGCAATATGTTATGGACGGATACAGGCTCTTGACTACAGAATGATAGTTTGTGATAATAACAATATGGTTTTTTAACATATAAGGGAGAGACGAATATGGGGCAAGCGGTTGGGATAGAAGAAGAGGTTGAGATTTTGGAGGCCAGTATTTTAAATGAAATTATCTGGCTTCGAGTTAAGGCCGGGCCGTTTGAGATATTTTTTAAGAATGTGGACGGCGAGCCGGTAAAAATCAGGGCCAATCGTCCTGACAGGAAAGTGATTTACGACCCAATGGATGGAGTTATCTCTTCATATCTAGCCAGAGAAGCAACAAGGAAGGCGCGTTGGTTCTTGAGTAATAGAGTTTTAGAAAAATAAACCACTAAACTCGAGCCGTTGAGGAGGAAGGAATGGCAGAAAAGACAGAAGTTCTTGAGGGGCCGACAGAAGACGGAGTAATTTGGATAAAGGCGGGGCCTTTTGTTATATCGTTGCAGAAGGCCGGAAAAAAGATTTATCGTCGGTGCGCCTGGCGTACCGACAAAGACAGAATGGAGGAGGTTGCAGAGGCGAGGCCGCCCAAACACTTAATGAGAGCGGCCTACAAGACGGCTGGCCGGGCGTTTGCCAAGGCCAAACTGGTCACGCCGGAAATGCTCGCCGGCGCAGCGGCGGCAGAGGTGCGTCACAGGGCAGTTCTCGGCGACGACTATTAAACTTTTTCCCAAAATCAAACAAGGCCGTTGGCAAAAAAACCAATGGCCTTTTTCCTTGCCTATTTATTGATCACTCTTTAGAATAAAATTAATGGAAAAGAAGAAAAAAATGCCTTTTTTTGTTGTCTGCGATAATATTCGCAGTTTGGAAAATATCGGCTCTGTGTTTAGAACAGCTGACGCTTTAAAGGTTGATAAAATATATTTAACAGGTATTTGCGGCAGGCCGCCGCATGATAAAATTTCTAAAACCGCTTTAGGGGCGGAGAAAAATGTTTTGTGGGAATATCACTTACAAATTTGGCGGCTGATTGATAACCTTAAAAAAGAAGGAGTTAATATCATCGCTTTGGAGCAGACAAAAAATAGTGTTTCTTATACAAAATACAGGCCAAAATTCCCTCTGGCTTTGGTAATTGGCAATGAAATTAAAGGCGTTTCAAAAAGCGTTTTAAAAAAAACTGATAAAACAATTTATCTGCCAATGCTGGGCAAAAAAGAGTCGTTAAACGCGGCTGTTTCTTTTGGAGTGGCCGGGTATTGGATTAATAATTGGAGAGTGAAATGAATTTTAAAATAACAAAAAAGCACAAAAAATCAAAAGCCCGTTTAGGAATAATTAAAACTCCCCACGGCGATATTAAAACACCGGCTTTTTTGCCTGTGGCGACAAAAGCGACAGTTAAAAGTCTGACTCCGGAGGATATAAAAGAGATTGGCTATGAGGCGGTTTTAGCTAATGCATATCATTGGGTAAAGTTTGAAAAGTGAACCAAAAATGATAAAATTCTATCATCGTGAAT
>CAYQQO010000002.1:0-65535 GCA_964420115.1 uncultured Candidatus Saccharibacteria bacterium
GGGTGGCAATCATCAATCACGGCAGAATCGCGGCTATTGATACGCCGGAAAAATTAAAAAACACCATTAAAAGCGTTCAGTCGGTAGAAGCGGCTTTTAACAAAACTATCTCTTTTAGGGAGATATCTTCTTTAAAAGAGTTTTCTTTCGTTGGTAAAATTGAAAAACTGGGCGATAAATATAAGATTTTCACTGACAAACCCGAAAAGACTTTATCTGTTTTGTGTGATTGGAGTCGGAAAAATAAATTAGAGATCATTAGCTTGAATACTTTCGGACCTAACTTGGAAGAAGTTTTTATTAAATTGACTAAAAATAAATGAGGAAAGAAAACATTAAAAACAACCTCCTGGTCGCTTGGGCAATAAGCAAAAAGGACATTAAGATATATTATTTTAAGCCCTCGACATTGATGTTCGGGATAATGTTCCCGCTGTTTATGTTTTTTGCTTTTGCTGTGGGCAGAAACATGGCGCCGGCCATCTTGATCCCAGGGTTAGTCTCGTTAACGGTTTTGTTTTCCGCTTCTTCAATCGGACCGGTGGCTATTCCCACCGAGAGACGGGTTAAAACTTTTGAACGGCTTGTTTCAGCTCCAATTTCTTTATACGCCATAATTTTAGGCAAGGCGTTGGGCGGGGTTTTGTTCAGTTTGTTTGTTAGTCTGGTTGCCTTGTTGGCCGCTTGGGCGTTTTTGGGTGTAGCAATTGCCAATCCTCTAATTTTAGCTTTGGGCCTGGTTTTAGCTTCATTGTGTTTTTCTTTGTTGGGGATTATGTTTGCAATGTTTCCGACAGAAAATCCGGGTAATGTTATGATGATGCTGAACTTTATTCGTCTTCCTTTGATGTTTATCAGCGGTATTTTTATTCCGATAGAAACCCTGCCCTCTTGGGGTAAGCTGGTGTCTTTTTTATCGCCTTTAACCTACGCAAACGACTTGTTTAGATTTGGAATAGAAGGAAAAGCTCAATTGGATTTAGTCGCTAATTTTATAATTTTGCTAATTTTTGCCGGGATATTTCTTTTTATCGGTATCCGGCTAGACAAAAAATTTCGCCAATAAATTTTTAGTATGAATAGTGAAATATTCAAGACAATAAAAATTTTGTGTATTTTGAGTTTTGTGGTGGTCGCTCTTACTTCTGTTCCTTTGTTAGTTGCGTATCTGAAAGGAGGCGCTCTAAAATATTCTTTTATCGTAGATTTGCATGTTTGGACAGGAGTAGTTTTTATTATTTTCGCGGTTTTGAGAATAATAAGAACAAAGTTAAAAAATATTAACTAATTTTAAAAAAATATGAGCAAGCAACAAAAACAAGACCCGAAATTCACTAAATTCCACGGCGTGGATCGGGAAAAAATCCAGTGGAATCCGGTCATTGATGAATCAAAGTGCACCGGTTGCGGGATGTGTGCTGCTACTTGCGGCCGAGGCGTGTATAAGTTTGATTACGAAAGCAAAAAACCAAAAGTGGTAAATCCTAATAACTGCATGGTGGCTTGCCAGACCTGCTTTAATTTGTGCCCGATGAAAGCAATTTCTTTTGCCGAAAATGACGCTACCAGAGAAAAAGCGCAAAAGATCGTCAAAGATTTTCGGTTGCTTCCAAAAGTTAAAGAGGAATTGGAAAAGAGAAAAGACGAACTAGGTTTTTAATTGTTATGAGGAACAAAATTATTATTCCATTAATTTTAACTATTATCATTGCCGCAGGGTTTTTTGTCTTTAATTTTAATAGACAAAATAAAGATCAAGTTATTACGGACGAAATGCCGGCTCAAGAAAAAATAAGAATTGCGGCTTGTCCAACCTGCTATGAATTAAGCAAGAAGCTGGAGTTGGAAAAATATCAAATTATTAAAACCAACTCTACCGCCCAAAGCATTGCTCTTTTGGAAAGCGGGCAGGCTGATATGATTTTGGCCGGCCGCACGCTTAAACCAAATGAGCCGCAGATGGACTATCTTTTAGTTGATGAGGGCTATTCTTTTTTAAGCAATCAAGAGGTGACAATTTTTATTGATCAATTAAATAATTATAATGTTTATACCGATCTAAACGAGGAAGAACTAAAAGAAAAATTTCCTATTGAAAAAATTCAAACAGTGGGCAATGTCTATGATTATTTAGATAAGGGAATAATTATTACTTCCTGGGAAAATACCGATTACAATAAAGCAGGAATTGTTCATTTATTAGAAGGGAACAGGGGAAGAGTAAAATTGTCCAGACGGCCAACGCTTTATTGTCCAAATGTCTGTGACGAGAAAGCCCAAGAGCTGGTTTTATATTTAAAGAAATAAAAAATTTGACAAGCTAAATTAATTTTATAATAATATCAATATCTATTGATATTAAAATAATCTAAAATATATGACAAAATCTAACAAAAAAATAGTGGTCTATTCCACTCCCGATTGCGCTTATTGCTACACTCTAAAAAGTTATCTTGATAAAAAGGGATTTGAATATCAGGAAATCAATATTTATGAAGATGATAAGGAGCGTGAAAAAATGGAAAAAATTTCCGGACAAAAAAATGTCCCTGTTACGGTTGTTGATGAACAAGTTGTTGCTGGTTGGGATAAGAAAAAAATAAACGATTTATTGGGGATTTAATTGTGAAGGATTTGGTTATTATTGGCGGCGGAGCGGCTGGGATTACGGCCAGTATTTACGCGGCCAGAAAATTTATTGATACATTATTAATCACTACTGATTTTATGGGTCAAGTCGGTGTTTCGGCTTGGATTGAAAATTATCCCGGATTTAAGAAAATTTCCGGCTTGGATTTAATTAAAAATTTTAAAGAACATCTGGAAATGTTTAAAATTGACAAAAAAACTTTTGAGACGGTTGAAAAAATAAAAAGAATAAAAGGCGGTTTTGAAATTATTACTGACGATGCTAATTGTAGGGCTAAATCAATAATAATTGCCAGTGGTAGCATACCAAAAAAATTAAAAGTTAAAAATGAAGATAAATTCTTAGGCAAAGGAATCTCTTATTGTGTTACTTGTGATGAAACGGCTTTTAAAAATAAAATTGTAGCAGTGATTGGCGGCGGCAATGCCGGCATAGAGGGTGCAATTGAACTTAGCAGGTTTTGTGGGAAAATTTATGTTTTGGAATGTTTGGATAAATTAGGAGCTGATAAAATACTGCGTGAAGAAGCTAAAAAAATAAGTAAAATAGAAATTATTACTTCTGCCGAAATAAAATCATTTGAGGGTGATTTTGGCTTAGAAAAAATTATTTACATAGACAAAAAAACGAATAAGGAAAAAGAATTGGGAATTGACGGTTGTTTTATTGAGATCGGTGTGATGCCAAATACCAATTTTGTAAAAGAACTTTTATCTTTGAATAAAAAAGGAGAAATAATTGTTGATCCATATACATTAGAGACGAGCATTAAAGGAATATTTGCCGCCGGTGATGTTAATGATTTGCAGAGCAAGCAAATAGTTATTGCCTGCGGTCAAGGCGCTTCGGCCTTATTGTCCGCTTACAATCATTTATTTAAAAATTAAAAAATATAAATATATGACTATGATTAAAAGAATATTATTTATTTTGCTATTTATCGCTTTACTTGTTCCCGCAAGTAGTGTTTTTGCTCAAGAAAAAACAAAGGATATTAATATCTATTTTTTCTGGGGCGAGGGGTGTCCTCATTGTGCCAAAGAAAAACCCTTTTTAGAAAAGCTGGAAAACAAATATCCGCAGGTTAATGTTCAATCTTACGAAGTTTGGGGAAATAAAGATAATCAGAAGCTATTAATTGATTTTGGTAAAAAATTAAATGCCAATATTTCGGGCGTGCCTTTCACGGTTGTCGGCGAAAAATATTTTATTGGCTGGTATGACGAGCAAAGCACCGGCAAGGCGATTGAAGATGCTGTTAAATGCGCTGAGCAAAACAGTTGTCGGGATATTGGCCACGAGATTTCAGCATTATCTGTCGAAAAAGATTTAAGCGAAAAAAATGAAGAAGACTGCGACTGCGAAGAAGAACAATCACCTCTGTCGCAAAAAATAAAAGTTCCTCTTTTGGGAGAAATTGAAACCAAAAATTTTTCCCTGCCATTATTAACCATAGTTTTAGGCGCTCTGGACGGTTTTAATCCATGCGCTATGTGGACGCTGTTGTTTTTGATCAGTTTGCTTTTAGGTATGAAAAACAGAAAAAGAATGTGGATATTGGGAACGGCTTTTATTGTCGCTTCGGCTTCAGTTTATTTCGTATTTATGTCGGCTTGGCTTAACTTGATTTTGTTTATTGGGGTGGTTGTTTGGGTTAGAATTATTATCGGACTTATTGCTCTTTTGGGTGGCGGTTACAATTTGAAGGAATATTTTACCAGCCCGAAAGCCGGATGCAAAGTAACAGGCACAGAAAAAAGGCAGAAAGTTTTTGAAAAATTAAAAAATATCACTCATCAAAAAAGTTTTTATTTGGCCCTAGGCGGAATAATTTTATTGGCTTTTGCGGTTAATCTGGTTGAGTTGATTTGCTCGGCCGGTTTGCCCGCGGTTTACACCCAAGTTTTGGCTTTGAGTAATTTAGCCAAGTGGCAGTATTATCTCTATATTCTGCTCTATGTCTTTATTTTCATGCTGGATGATTTGTTTGTATTTTTTGTCGCTATGACGACTTTGCGAATGACTGGCATAACCACAAAATATGCTCGCTGGTCGCGCTTAATCGGGGGGATACTGATGCTGATTATCGGTTTACTGCTGATATTCAAGCCCGGCTGGTTGATGTTTGGCTAAATATTTAATTATTCTTTTCTAGATCGTTCAAGTCCTTTCAATTTCGTTTTGGGGGTGTTAATCTCTTGTCTCCTCTCAATCGCTTACCGCAAGGGTAAACACGGGGTTAAAATGGGGCAACAAATTGTTTATGAGACCAGTATATAACTTGGATAAAGTTAAATATGTCATAGATCAGCCGACTTTTAAAAAAGCAGTGGCGTTAGGGGAGTTCAGAAATTATACAGATAATATCTTATTTATTAACGAGATGTTTTGAATCTAAAACAGCGCGTTATATTAAGTGGCAAAAACAACCGTTTTTTACGGTTGTTTTTTGCGTGTGGAGACATAGACGATAGCGGGGTTAAGTGATATGATGGCGGTATGGCTGGTTTTTTTAAGAAATACAAATATGATTTGGTTATTTTATTTATAATCATTTTATTTATTATTTTAGCTTTTTATAGCGACCAAAAATTTGGTTTTTTCTCTTCGCGGGAAGATTTTCAAAACTATGTGATGTCTTTCGGCCCTTTGGCGCCCATTGCTTTAATATTAATTATTATTGTAGAAGTAATTGTTGCTCCTTTGCCTGGTTTTATCCCCGCTATTTCCGCCGGCTTTGTTTTTGGCTCTGTTTGGGGATCTGTCTATGCTTATATCGGCAATCTAATCGGGGGCTTAATTGTTTTCTTTTTGGCCAGAAAACTCGGCAGGCCCATTATTGGTAAGTTATTCAACCAAGAAAGGGTGGATAAGTACAGCCGGGCTATTGGCAGACATGAAAATTACCTTCTTATTTTTTGCTTTATTCCAGTAGTGCCGACAGATATAATTGTTGCCGCTTTTGGTCTTTCAGAGATTAAAATAGGAAAATTTGTTTCTGTTTTAGCTGTTGGTTATATTTTTTATGTTGCAGTTATGAATATTTTCGGCGATTATTTAGCCAGCTTATATTTTTAACAAAATGAAAGTTAACTTTTTGCCAAAAACTCAATTAAGTAAATGGTCGGTTATATTGATTATCGCCACGCCAATATTTTTTATATTGGCATGTCCTTTATGGATTTTTACGAATTTATTCTAGCTGGGAGTACAATACTACATGATATTATAGATAGGCCCGGGATAGCCTTGCTAATGCTGATTGCTTTTTTTGCGGGATAGCGGCCTTTTTTACCGGTATTATTGGTATTATTGAAAGAAAGGATTATTCTGTTCTCGTCTTTTTATCTATTATGTTAGGATCGCTTGTCTTATTGTGGTGTTTAGCTGAAATTCTTTTTCCTCATTAAAGCAAAGGGGTTTATCTTTTCGTTGTTTGTTTATAAATATAATTTTGTATGACTATGAATAAAAACAAAAAAGAAACAACAAATTATATTATTTTTGCTTTTGTTATTATCATTATTATAGCTTTTGGCTTTTTTTGGTATTTTGACCAAATCCAGCAAAAAGAAGAACAAGAGCAAGAAGAATTAGAAGTGCCTATTGTAGCGCGTTTTGGTTCAAAAATTGTCTATACCACAAATACTAACACTTCAACAGCTTCTTTTATTGCTCACTGTCAAAGTATCGGGGGCGCCTTTAACGAGTGCGGGGGTCCTTGCGCTCCTGATGCTGAAAGTTGTGTCAGTGTTTGCGCTTATACCTGCGAACAAATCTCTGTTGACAATAGAGATAAAGATGGAAAAGATAATATAGCCCAGTGGCAGGAATTTAGTGATAATCAGTTTAATTTTAGTTTGAAATATCCGTCGGATAATTGGGATATGTATAAAGATATATCTCTTGATGTTGAGCCCAAATTTAATTTTTATATTAAACCAGATATCGGCGCTTCTCTTGACCTACCTCTTGATCACTTCGCTAATATTAGTCATGTTTCAGTCTATCCCAGGGGGGTACCAACAGAAGGTGTTTTTGGCCGAACGAAAGATCTTAATTTTGATGTTGGCTTTGAGACGGCAAATGATTCAAAGGTTTATCTTTTAGAAGACGGCACTGCCTTTGCCGCTTATATAAGGCCGCTTAATCCGCCGCAATCATGGAGTATGTCCGGCTTTATATGGATGCGCCTTAAGATTAATAATTTGAATACTAAGTGTTTGAGAGATGGGCAAGAGATAAATTTTGCCCAATGCGATCCAGTCGTTAAAAACGATCAAATTATTAGAAATGGTTCAGTTGATAAAACTGCTTGGGAAAGGCAAGAAAATATTGTAAAAACAATGAAATTTGAGAAGGGGAGTAAAGCAAGCGATTTAATTTTTTTTAACAATCCTGTTTCAGGAGATATTATTGAAAGCCCCTTGGAGATTAAAGGAGAAGCGCGCGGGACTTGGTATTTTGAGGCGAATTTTCCTATTATTCTTACTGACTGGGATGGTAGAATTATTGCCGAAACATACGCTCAAGCTCAAGGCGGCTGGATGACTGAAGATTTTGTCCCTTTCACTGCCATGGTTAAATTTGAAAGTCCATACAAAGAGGGAGATCCTGATTTTATGGGGAATGGCTTTCTGATTTTACAAAAGGCTAATCCGTCAGGTCTTTCTAAAAATGATGATGTCTTGGAAATTATGGTAAGGTTTAAACGGGGATAATTTTATAAAGTTAATTTCACTTAAAAAAATGTGATTTAGGAAAAATTGTAAAAAGGTGCTTTAAATTGTAAAAAAAACAAAGGCGGGTATTAGTTTGCCGGGTATATAATGGCAAGAAGGTGAAGGTGAAGGTGAAGGTGAAGAATGTGTTAATGTTATAGGTTAAATTACTATAAATTAATAACTTTTTAAAAGAATATATCTAAATCTAAAACAGTAGTTACAATTATTATTCTTATGGCTATTATTGGGAGTGGTTATTTGCTATGCTAAACTTTTTTGTGGGATAAAATAAGCGGACAAGAGGGTAATTTTTATGTCTGCCAATAGCTCAGCTGTATTTATCTGTTCTTTCTTGGTTGGATAATAAGGCGATAACTGAAGATAAAAAAACGCCCGCTTCTTATTGGATAAGCGAGCGCTGAGGCGGGAAAAGGTTCAAGCTTTGGCTTGTCGCCTTTTTTTATACCTAGTAATGTCTGCTTTTCTAAATTCCCAGAATTTGCCCACTTTTTGGGCGCGGAGCTTGCCTTTTCTTGCAAGCGTGATGACATCGTCTGGTGAGATATCCAGTATATGGGCCACAGCTTTTGATCTTAGGGAAATTCCTTTTTCTTTCATTTTTAACTCCTTTCTTTTGTGGTTGTAAGAACTATTTTTATATTACTAAATATCTTTTATTGGGTCAACACATTCTATCTATGTGCATATATCAATAGATTTTATTCTTTTTCAGTGGTAGAATTTAAACATTATGGAAAACAAAGGATTTGGCTTAATAGGGCTTTTAATTACTGTTATAATTGTTTTCGCATTGTTTGCGGGCATTATACATAGTCTTAATATTTCTGTTTTTTCTAATAAAAAAGAAGGCAACGATGGCTTGATCAGCCCTATTGACAAGGCAGAAGAGGTGAGGAAAAAACTTAATGATAGACAATTGGATTCTCTTTTGCAGATTATTGCTAAAAAAAAGAAAGACGAAGTTTGTTATAAGAAGCATTGTTTTGAAGTTGAATTAGCTAGAACTCACCAAGAAAGAAGTACGGGATTAATGGGCAGGGAGAGCTTAGACAAAGATGAAGGAATGCTTTTTTTCTTTGATAAAGAAGGCAGGCATTCTTTTTGGATGAAAAACACCTTGACCCCCTTGGATATAATTTGGATTGACAGCAATAAAGAAGTAATTTTTATAAGCAAAAATACTCAACCTTGTAAAACAGATTTTTGTCCAACAATTACGCCAGACAAAAAAGCAAAATATGTTTTGGAAATAAATGGTGGAACGGCTGATGAAATTGGTTTGGCGGTTGGCAGTCAATTATCTTTTTTGGGTTTGCCTAAATGGCTTTCACAATTTTGATTTTGTTATATACACATATAAAAGGGTAAAATTACCAAAAGAAAAGTTAATTGGAACAAATTGCCTAGATTAGGGAGAAACAGAGTGGCTGCTGATTATTAAATCTTGTAAAGCTGTAAAAGATGTGTTAATTTTTTAAATAGATATGCAACCGGAAAAATGGAACAATTTAATAGGCGACATTAAAGATAAGTTTAAGGTGGAAGAAGACGGCAAGGAGCATTTAGATGAAGGCGGCGGGACAGATATTGAATATATTGTCTTTAAAAGCCCTTTGGGCAGGATTAAGCTGGAGTTTGTCGTCAAGCCGCTTGTTTTGGATAAAAAAACAACTTATTCTAAAAGAATCGGTTCAGAAACAACTGTTGAATATGTTTATAGTCCAAATGAAAAAACTTGCAAATTAACAGCTTATAAGTGGGACGAGAGAAAGAATGAATGGATGGAAGTTGACGCTGACACCTTTAATTGAGAGCATAAAGGTTTAGAAAACAAAAAACCCGCTAGAAGCGGGTTTTTTGTTTTCTAACTGAATTAGCGCTGCGGCCTCTGATCTCTTCGTTTTGACCAGCAATCTCGGCAGTAAATTGGCCGATCTGGAGCTGGTTCAAAAGGAAGTTCAGTAATTTCTTTAGCGCAGTCACTGCATGTCCAGTTACCTTTGACCATTTCCCTAGGAGGAAAATTTCCTCGAGATTGGTCGTTTCTTGGTTTTTTGTCGAACACGATAGTAAATGAGAATTAATTAATAAAGCGACCTTTATGACTTCTAAGCCGCTCTACTAATTTTTTGCTTTTAAATAAAATTAAAAGCTCAACAAACGTATCTCGACTTATTTAGTCTACTTTATTATATGCACATATTTTAGAGAAAGTCAAATATTTCTTTGTTAATATATGCATAATATAGACATCTTTTTTTATGTAGATTATAATTATTATAAAAAAGTAAAGCTGTTATTAGGTCAGTTTAAGGTTATTTGTAATAATAGTTTTTTATTTCTTCTGAAATAGAATATAACAGCGATGAAGCGGGAGATGAATCGGACTTGTCTAATATTGCCAGCGGGACAATATCGGCTTTGGATGGTTCCGAGGAGCCGAAATTATCTGCTGATATTATAGCCGAGGTTAATTTTGCTCCTCAAAGCTTTAATCCGAAAAGCCAAGGTCGTTGGATAAGCGCTCATCTTTTCTTTCCCTCCGGTTATAATTCTAATAATCTTAATATTCCCACTGTTAAGCTCAATGACAACATTTCGGCTGATGCTGGTTATAAAGGGGCCAACTACTTTAAAAAAACAGAAACTATGAAAATAAATAAAGGGAATTTGCCATTAATAGGGTTTTTGCAATCATTGGGAGTAGTTGTTTATTGTTCTCTGGTAGCTATTTTTTTTCTGGTCTTTTGATAATTTTTTGCCAACTCCGCCCGGTTTTTTGGGCTTTGTTCTGATTTTGGTAATATTTGTTTTTTCAGCGGCGGTGACCGGCTCTATTGTTTTTGGTTTTCCGGCTTATTTGGCAGTTCATAATAAAATTAAAGAGTCACTTTTAATAATTGCTTATACTCTTCTTTATTCTTTACTTTTGATTGAATTAATTACGGTTGCTGTTTTTACCTATAAAACAAGTTTAATTTTTATTTAAATAAAAAAACAGCAAGCCATATGTTTTGATACTGGAATATAGCCGCCTTGCTTTATATGACGAAGGAGGCGGTTTTTGTTAAAATATTAATTATGTTAGAGCCAATAGTTTTAGGGATTATCCAGGGGATTGCCGAATGGCTGCCAGTCAGCTCCGAGGGTCTTTTAGTTTTAACTAAAATCAATATTTTTGGCAGTCAGGACGGGATAGAATCAATTATTAAAGAAGCTCTTTTTTTGCACTTGGGGACATTTTCAGCCGCCCTTATTTATCTTCGCAAAGATGTTGTTTCTCTTTTAAGGAGCTTTGTTAATTACCGCTCAACTGACGAAATTACTAAAAAAACATTAAACTTTTTAATTATAGCCACTCTTGTTAGCGGTTTGTTGGGTTTTTTGATTATTAATATTTTCATCAATTTAGAAAGCGGCACAAGTAGTGCCGGAAAAATTATTACCTTAATTGTTGGCATTTTGTTAATAATCACAGGAATTTTACAAATTAAAACACCGCGGGATGGATATAAAAGATATAAGGATTTGAATATTAAAGACGGGCTTTTATTAGGCGTTGCCCAGGGATTTAGCGCTTTGCCCGGCTTGTCTCGTTCCGGCTTTACTGTTTCTGCTCTTCTTTTGAGAAAATATGGCAATTACTACGCTTTAAAATTAAGTTTTTTAATGAGTCTGCCGATTGTTTTAGGAGGAAATATTATTTTAAATCTTAACAACATTGCTTTTTCAGTTAGGGGGCTTATCGGCCTTCTTTTTTCTTTTCTTGCCGGCTTGTTGACTATTGATCTTTTGTTAAAAGTGGCCAGAAAAATCAACTTTGGATATTTTGTTTTAATTTTTGGGCTACTGACTATTATTGCTGTTTTTATTTAATTCCCTTTATTTTATTATAAAAAAAGCAAACTTGCTTCTTTTTTTGTTTTGAGTTAGAATTTAGAAACATAAGTAAAAATATATTTTATCCTAACCACCCTAAGGAGATAAAAGGGGTGGCTTTTGTGGCCTTATTATGCCAATTTTTAATCTTAAATCAAAATATAGAGCCTCTGGCGACCAGCCTCAAGCAATTGAAAAATTAGTTGAAGGGACTAAAAAGAATCATCGTTATCAGACGCTTTTGGGGGTAACAGGCAGCGGTAAGACATTTACCATGGCTTCTGTTCTTTCGCATTTTAACATGCCTGTTTTAATTATTGCCCCCAATAAAGCCTTGGCGGCCCAGCTTTACCGGGAATACAAAAATTTTTTTCCTGATAATTCTGTCAACTATTTTGTTTCTTATTACGACTATTACCAGCCGGAAGCGTATATGCCGACAACAGATACATATATAGACAAAGAGGCAATGATTAACGAGGAAATTGATCGTTTGCGCCATCAGGCGACAAGCGCGCTTATGGCAAGGAAAGATGTTATTATTGTCGCTTCTGTTTCCTGTATATATAATCTGGGGGTTCCTTGGAACTATCAGGAAGCATCAGTTCATTTAGAAATTAAAAAACCCATTACCAGAGGCGATTTGATAAGGCAGTTGGTAAGAATTCAGTTTGAGAGAAGCGGGGGGGTTTTAAAAAGAGGGCAATTTAGAGCCAGAGGAGATATTTTTGAAATAATGCCAGCCGGAGAAAATATCTATTACAGAATTGAACTGGACGAGCAAAAAATTAAAGAAATAGCTGTGGTTGATCCGACAACAAGAAAAATAGAAAATGTTTTAAAGGAGATTGTTATTTTCCCGCCCAAGCACTTTATCAGCAACCAGCCGAAAATAAGGGCTGCGATAAAAGAAATTAAAAAAGAATTAAACGAAAGAATTAGGCATTTTAAAAAGGAAAAACTTTATTTGGAAATTGAACGGCTTTCAAGAAGAACAAAATATGATATGGAAATGCTGGCCAATGTCGGTTTCTGCCACGGAGTAGAGAATTACTCGCGTCATTTAACGGGCAAGCTGGCCGGTGAACCGACGGAAACGCTTCTTTCATATTTTCCTTACAAAAATAAAAAGGCGCAGTTTTTAACCATTATTGATGAATCTCATATTGCCCTTCCTCAAATTAGAGGAATGTATGAAGGAGACAGAAGCAGAAAAAAGACATTAGTCCAGTACGGCTGGCGTCTGCCTTCTGCTTTGGATAACCGCCCATTGAGATTTGATGAATTTGAAAAAAGAATTGGCCGGGTAATTTTTACTTCGGCTACTCCCGGGCCATGGGAAAGAGGTAAATCTTCTCAAATTGTTGAACAGATAATCAGGCCGACAGGGCTGATTGACCCGCCTGTTGATGTTAGGCCTGTCTATCAAAGAAAAGAAAACAAAAGCCAAATTGATGATTTGATAAAAGAACTAAAAATTATTGGCCAAAAAAGAGAGAGGGCGATTGTTAACACCCTAACAAAGAAAATGGCCGAAGATTTATACAGCTTTCTTTTAAAAGAGGGTTTTAAAGCGAATTACCTCCATTCAGATATCAAAACTCTCCAAAGAGCAGAAACTTTGATTGATTTTAGAAGAGGCAAATTTAATATTTTAGTCGGAGTAAACCTTCTGCGGGAAGGTCTTGATTTGCCGGAAGTAACGCTGGTGGCAATACTTGACGCGGACAGAGAAGGATTTTTAAGGAGCGAATCATCTTTAATTCAGACAATGGGCAGGGCGGCAAGAAATGTTTCCGGTAAAGTTATTTTATATGCTGACAATGTAACCGATTCAATGAAAAGAGCGATAAGGGAAGTTGAACGCCGCCGGGAAAAGCAAAAAGAATACAACAAAAAACACAATATTGAACCAAAAAGCATTGTGAAGGATATAGAAAGCTTTATTGAGTTGGGGAAAAAATAAAAAAAATGGAAAACAAAATAACCATTAAAGGGGCAAGGGTTCATAATCTAAAAAACATAGATTTGGAACTGCCCAAGAATAAGATAATTGTTTTTACCGGTGTTTCGGGGAGCGGCAAGTCTTCTCTGGCTTTTGATACTATTTTTGCTGAAGGCCAACGCAGATATATTGAATCGCTTTCTCCTTATGCTCGTCAGTTTTTAGGCGAAATGGAAAGGGCTGATGTGGATGAGATAACCGGCCTTTCTCCAGCCATTGCTATCGGCCAGAAGGCGCTTTCGCGAAATCCTCGTTCAACTGTCGGCACATTAACGGAAGTTTATGATTATTTGCGAGTGCTGTTTGCTCGTTTAGGAGAGGTTTATTGCCCTGAGTGCGGTTTAAGGATTGAAAAATTATCTTTGGAAGAAATGGTTGATATTATTGTAAATGAAGCTAAAAAATCAAAAATAAAAGAAAAGGGGGGAACTATTACTATTTTATCGCCGGTTGTCCATGGAAGAAAAGGCGAATATTACCAGCTTTTATACGACTATCTTTCTTTGGGTTATTCGCAGGCAAGAATTGACGGGCAAGTTCGTTCTCTTCATGAAAAGGTTGTTCTTCCCCGCTACAAAGCCCATAATATTGATATTATTATTGATCGGGTGATGGTTGCTGATGAAAGCAGATTATTTGAAGCGGTGGAAAACGCTTTAAATTACAGTAAGGGATTGGTAGGCGTTATTTTAAATGAAGAAACAAAAAGCCCGCAGGAGTTTGTTTTATCTTCTAAGTGGACATGCCCCAAGGATAACTTTACTTTTCCCGAAGTAGAGCCGCGCCTTTTTTCTTTTAACAGTCCTTATGGCGCTTGTTCTTCTTGTTCGGGCTTGGGCAGGGATGATTTGTTTTTAAAAAATATTTGTCCTAGTTGTCATGGCAAGCGTCTGAAAAAAGAGACCTTGTCTGTCAAAATTAACAAGCACAATATTTATCAATTAACCGCTTTATCAATTGATAAGCTGTTTATTTTTTTTAAAGATTATCAGAAAAGACTAACTAAAAGGCAGAAAACAATAGGCCAAAATGTTTTAAAAGAAATATTGGATCGTTTGCAATTTTTGCTGGAAGTGGGCCTTGATTATTTGTCTTTAGAAAGAGAAGCAGAAACATTGTCTGGCGGAGAAGCGCAAAGAATCCGTCTGGCTTCCCAGGTCGGTTCTCATTTATCAAACGCCTTGTATGTTTTAGACGAGCCGACCATTGGTCTTCATGAGAGAGATACAGACAGATTAATCAAGACAATTAAATCACTCAAAGAAAGAAACAACACCATTATTATAGTAGAGCACGATGAAAAAACTATTTCTTCTTCTGATTTTTTGGTTGATTTAGGGCCGATGGCTGGGAGAGAGGGCGGGAAGGTGGTTGTCAGTGGAGATGTTAGAAAATTATTATCTGAAGCATCACGACAGCGTTCTTTAACTTTAGATTATTTAAATAGCAAAAAGAAAGTTGTTCTGCCGGAAAATCGCCGCAAAAAAATTAGGGAAAAATTGACTATTGTTGGCGCTCGATCTAACAACCTTCAAAACATCAATGTTGATATCCCGCTTAGAAAGTTTGTTTGTTTGACCGGTGTTTCTGGTAGCGGTAAATCATCTCTTTTGTATGATGTTCTGTATAAAAATTTAACAAGAATTAAATCAAGAATTGAAAGACCTTTGGAAAATGCCAATAAAATTTTAGGAGCTGAATATATTGATAAGATTATCGCCACGGATCAGTCGCCGATTGGCAGAACGCCGCGTTCCAATCCGGCCACATATACGGGGATTTTCACGCCCGTTAGAATTTTTTTCGCTTCTTTGGAAGAATCGCGCCAAAGAGCTTATACTCCTTCCTATTTTTCTTTCAATGTCGCTGGCGGCAGATGCGAGGCCTGCTCCGGCGCCGGTTTTAACTTGATTGAAATGCATTTTTTGCCTCCTGTTTTAGTCCAATGCGAAGTTTGCCGCGGGAAAAGATTTAACAGAGAAATACTGCAGATAAAATACAAAGGTAAAAATATCAGTGAAATTTTAGATATGACCATTGATGAAGCGTCGGAATTTTTCAAAAACATTTATTTAATTGCTGATAAACTGAAAGTTTTGCAAAGCGTTGGTTTGGGCTATTTGCAATTAGGCCAAAGCGCGACAACTCTCTCTGGCGGAGAAGCGCAAAGAATTAAACTGGCTAGAGAACTAACCCAGACATTGGGCAAAAGAACCCTTTATTTATTGGATGAGCCGACAGTTGGTCTTCATTACTACGATATAGAGATGCTTTTGAATGTTTTGGATAAATTAGTAGAGAAGGGAAATACAGTCGCTGTTATTGAGCATAATATGCATATGATAAAATCAGCTGACTATGTTATTGATTTAGGGCCTGAAGGCGGAGAAAAAGGAGGGCGCTTAGTTGCCAAGGGCTTGCCCGAAGAGATAGCTAAAAACAGCAAAAGTTTAACAGGCAAGTATTTGAAAAAATATATATGACAACATTGCAAAGCCAAGCTAAAAAATTGCCCGATAATCCGGGGGTCTATCTCTTTTTAGATAAAAAAGGAGCTGTTTTGTATGTAGGACGGGCTGTCTCTTTAAAAAAAAGGGCGGCTAACTATTTTCAGAAAAACTTAGACCCGAGAATATCAGAAATGATCAGCCTGGCTTTTAGGATTAAACACTATAAAACAGAATCAATTTTAGAGGCCGTTATTTTAGAAGCAAATTTAATAAAAAAGCACTGGCCAAAGTATAATATTAAAGACAGAGATAACCGTTCTTTTTTATATTTGGTTATTCCCAAAAATGATTACCCGCGGCCGATAATTGTCAGGCGAAGGGAATTAGAAAAGTTTCTGTCCAATGCTCATATTTTCGGGCCTTTTCAGAGTTTGTCTTTGCTTTATGGGGCTTTAAAAATTATCCGCCGCATTTTTCCTTACAGCATCTGCCAGCCAAATTCCGGCAAGCCTTGTTTTGATTATCAAATTGGCCTTTGTCCGGGATTATGCTTGGGACAAATTTCCCAAAAAGATTATCAAAAGAATATCAGAAACATTATCCTTCTTTTTTCCGGGCAGAAAAATCGGCTATTAAGGAAACTGGCTAAAGAAAACCCCGACAAAGCCAAAGCTTTGGGGCATATCCAAGATGTTTCTTTGATAAAAAAAGATGATTCTTTTTTTTCTAAAATTAGCAGAATAGAAGGATATGATATTTCCCATTTAACCGGCAGGGAGACATTTGGGGCAATGGTTGTTTTTTCCGGCGATCAGCCGGACAAAAGCCAATATCGTTTGTTTAAAATAAGGGGAGCGGGGAGGCGCGATGATCTGCGCGCTTTGGGGGAAACAGTTGTCAGAAGATTTAACCACAGAGAATGGCCTTTTCCTGATTTAATTTTAATTGACGGGGGCAAGCCGCAGGTTAATTTTATTGTCAAAACGCTAAAAGAAAACTTTATTAATATCCCCTTAGTCGGCATTTCTAAGTTTGGCGGGGATAAACTGGTTTTCCCTCCTAAAGCAAAAAAATCATTAAAAGAATTAACCCAAAATATCAAAGAAACTCTTTTAAGGGTTAGAGACGAAGCGCACCGCTTTTCTTTAAAATCCAGCCGAAGAAGCAGAAGAATTAAAAAATAGTTTATCTATAGGTATTTATTTGCAAATAATATTTATTTAGTATAAAATGGAAATATTATGGAACATTATCCCTTAATAAGAACAATTTATTTATATTTATTCGCTTTAGTCGGGCTGGCGCTGATAATTATTGGCAGCGTTAAATTTGTTGATATGGGGCTTAAGGCCTTTATTTTTACTCAAGCTGAACAGGAAGAAAAAATTTACAATGCCCAGCCGCCAATGCCTCGTTCTATTGAAAAAATAGAGAAAATTGGCGAAGAGGGCGAGCAAGCGGCAGTGGAATTTAGCGAGGAAGAAAGAATTCTTATCTCCGAATGGCTGAATGACTACAAAAACTGGAAAGAAAGAAGCGAAGGGGTTAATTTTGTTACTGCTAGGCGTCATCGCCAGGCCTCTTCAAATTTGGCAATGATATTAATTGGCCTGCCTCTATTTCTTTATCACTGGGGGATTATCAGAAGAGAAACGAGGAAAAATAGAGAGAAATAATAATTAGAGAGATAAAAGACGCTAAAAAACCCTTAAGGGTTTTTTAGTTTGAGATTGTTTGTTTTAATATGCTTTTGTGGTATCATTAAAACTACAGAAAGGGGGTGAAATAGGGGATGAAAGATATTAATTATGACTTATTAAAAATACTTTACGCTAAAACTGATACTGTTTGGTGGCTGGAAAAGCATTGTATTAAAGACGCGGAAGAAGCTAAATGCCACAGCTTGCCGCTTTTAAAGAAAATTTTAGAGCAGGAGAAAGAAAACATTAAGGCGCTCAAAGAGGAAATAAAAATGAGAATGGATGCTGGTATTTTTGATTAATCTTGTTGGATAATTTTTTAATTAAGCTTTGAGCGCAAATTTTGTTTAACAGGAGGAGGTGATGAAATATTTAACTATTTTAGGTTTGATAGTTTTTTTCGCTTGGCGCCTTGGTTTTGATTGGTTTTGTGATTTTTAAGTTTTTCCAAGCCAGCGATATGTCGTTAGTTGTTAGATGGGGGTTATTGGTTTAACTTTAGGAACGCTGATTATTATAACTTCTTTTATAATTGAAAGAGCGCAGAACTTTTGGTTTATAGGACGGCGGTTAAGTTGGAGGAATAAAAAAAAACAGCTAAAAGCTTAGAGGCATAGCGCAAGTCAGCTGTTTTTAGAATATTTATTGACGGAGGGTTTGGTTGTATATTTTTAAATGGTCTAAAACTAATCTTGAAAAAAGGAATTTATTTTTGACTGTTTGCTGGGCTCTTTGGCCCAGTTTTTTTTGTAGCGGTTTGTTTTTAAGGAGTTTGACTAGGTATTGGGCGGCTTGTTCCGGGCTATTCACCAAAAAGCCGTTTTCGTTATCTTTTATTTGCAGGGCTATGCCTGTTGTCTGGCCGCCGATAACCGGTTTTCCTTTCCACATTGCTTCGGTGATAGTCAAGCCGAAACCTTCTTTAATTGATTTTTGGATTATTACATCGCTGGCTGTATAAACAGCGTTGATAAATATATCATTAGAAGTCCCCTTTAAATGGGACGGGTCGGCGAAAAGAAATACATCTGGATCTTCTTTAGCTTGCTTTTTCACTTTTTTAAATACTTCTATTGCCTGGGGATCGTCATAAGCCTGAAATATGCCAGCCATAATTAATTGCAAATTAGGGATTTTATTTTTTGCCAGATAATATGCTTTTAAAGCGCCTAACGGATCTTTGAAGGGGTCAAAGCGTGAGACTTGGCTGACAATTGGCTGGTTGGTGCAAATTCCATAGAGATTAAGAATTTTTTTTGCTTCTTCTTTTCCCATTTCTTTGTTTTTGTCGGTAAAAGGGTTGATAGCCGGCATGACTATTTTTGTTTTCTTTTCTTTCAGCCATTGGGGCTTGTATTGAGAGTGGCTTAAAATAGTTAACTTGTATTTTTCTATCAATGGCTGGAGGAATTTTAAAATACTCGGGTTGGGGGAGGAAAGATCAATATGCAGCCGCAGAAGAGGAATAATGTTTTTTGGCGTATAATCAATTAGGGGTAGTGGTTGGGGGTCGTGGATAAGGATAATATCGGGTTTTTCTTTTTTTAGTAGATTTTCAAAAGAAGGGGCAATTTTATCATAAAGCCATTTTAAATAAAAATACCTTTCGTCGTCTCCTAATCTTTCTGGCTCTCCTTGCAGGAGGTTGTGTATTTTTTTAGTAATTTTAAAAAAACGTATTGGCGCTTTAATAATATACCATTGGGAATTAATGCCGAGAGATTGTTCTAAGGGAATTTGGCTGTGGAGCAGTTCTGAAACTCCGCCGCCAAGCTGGGTGGAATTAATCTGAATAATTTTTTTACCCTTAAGATTTTTGGAGAGGTTGGCGGCTTGTTTGAATATTTTCGGCGTTATTTCACTGTAATTATCAAAATTTCTCTGTTTTGTTTTGATTTTTTCTAAAGAATGCATACTTATTGTCATTATTGCAAAATAAAGATTATCTGTCCATGATGTTTTGTGGGGTATTTTTTAATTATAAAAAGTTGTTTTAATGGCTAAATTCTTTAAGGTAAAAAAAATATGAAGAAAATAATTATTATCACCAGTATTATTATTTTAATAATCGGTGTTTATTTATGCATTAAGGCTTTCCCGGGAGAAAAAAAAGATTATACTGTTATCCCGGTAGTTAAAGGCGAGATTTCTCAAAATGTTTCAGTTGCCGGAACGGTTATTCCTTCCAAGGGAATAGATTTGCAATTTGAGCGTTCAGGCAGAATTAACAGCGTTGATATTGGAGTGGGAGACCATGTGGCAGCTGGCCAGCTCTTAATAGCATTAGATGCAGCTGAATTAAATGTTTAGCTTAAGGCTTATCAGGCCGCTTTGGATGTGGCTCAAGCTTCTTTAAATAAAACATTGACTGGCGCCAGAGAAGAGGATATCCAGATTTATAGGACCAGAGTCGCTGACGCTGAAGTTGGTTTAGCTGTAAAAAAGCAAGGTTTAGTTGATACAAAAGAAGACGCTGATAATAATTTAGCGCAGGACCATAAGGACATGGTTGGTGTTTTAGACGAAGCAGTGATAAAAACTGATGATGCCTTAAACAAGCAAATTGACCAGTTATTTGATGACGATAGTATTAATCCTGATTTGGCGTTTAATGTTTCTAATTCGCAGATAGAAATTGATGTTGAACGTGATAGATTGGTTTGCGCCAGCAGGTTGGAGCAAATGGAAGACGAAATTAACTTATTGTTTGCCGCCGATTATAATGTCGTTGATACAGTTGCTGTTAATGCCCAGTCAGATTTAATCTTTATAAGAAATTTCTTTAATATTTTTTAGTAAACGCTTATTGGGCAGCTGTTGTTTTTTTATAAACTGTGAAAGCTGTTTTTTAATTATAAAAAATGGACAAATTTAAAAAAATGTGTAAAATAAAAAGAAAAAGTAAACACACACTAAATTTTTTTAAAAAAAATGGTGTGTGTGGGTAAATAATTTTCAGACAAGCAGGCGAAGCGGGCATTTTGAGAAAAGAAGGGGATTCTCAACCCGGTTTGTTTTGCTTAGTTTATCTATGTCGCTACCAGTTTATTTTTCTCTTACTGCGCCAGTAATTGCTCTTCTTTTTGCTGCTTTTTTAGCATGGCAGATAAAAAAGCAGGTTGTTGTTTCATCTAAGGTGGCTCATATTGGCCAGATAATTAAAGAAGGGGCAATGACTTTTTTAAATAGAGAATACAGAATTCTTTTTATTTTTGTTTTAGTTATCACTGGCCTTTTATATTATTTCCTTAACGCGCAGACAGGACTGGCTTTTATAACTGGCGCTGTTTTAAGCGCTTTAGCCGGGCAAATTGGCATGAGAGTAGCTACTTTGGCAAATGTCAGAACTGCTGAAAAATTAAACAGAGACTTAAAATCAGGATTATTAGTCGCTTTTAACAGCGGTAGTGTTATGGCCTTGAGTGTGGTCGGATTAGGGCTTTTAGGTATTGTTAGTCTTTATTTAATTTTTAAAGAGCCGGTTATTATTTATGGTTTTGGCTTTGGCGCTTCAAGCGTTGCTTTGTTTGCCCGGGTAGGCGGCGGTATTTACACTAAAGCCGCTGATGTGGGCGCTGATTTGGTCGGCAAGGTTGAAAAGGGGATTCCTGAAGATGACCCCCGCAATCCGGCGACTATCGCTGATAATGTTGGTGATAATGTCGGTGATGTGGCTGGAATGGGGGCAGATCTTTTTGAAAGTTATGTAGATAGCATTATTGCCGCTATGGTTATTGGTTCTGTTGTGGCTATTGGCGACAAGGGGATTCTCCTGCCTATTGTTCTGGCCGCTGGCGGAATTATTGTTAGTTTAGTCAGTAATTTGTTTGTTAAAATGGGATCGGCTGGAGTAGAAAAAGGATCTGCCCATAACGTTTTAAACAGGGGGATTTGGTCGGCAACAATTCTAATGGCTCTTACTTCTTACGGTTTGATAAAATATTTGGGGTTTGGGATTGGTGTTTTTTATGCTTTTTTAACCGGTCTTTTATCCGGCTTGGTTATTGGTTTAGTGACAGAATATTTCACTTCGCATAAATATCGTTTTACAAGGCAGATCGCTAATTCCGCCCAAACAGGAGCTGGAACAAATATTATTTCCGGCCTAGCTTTAGGTATGGCCAGCACAGTTGTCCCTGTTTTAGTAATCGGTACTGCTGTATTTCTTGCTTACCAATGGAGTCAGCTTTTTGGTATTTCCATAGCCGCCGTCGGTATGCTTTCCACTTTAGGTATAACCTTAGCAACAGACACCTTTGGCCCGGTGGCGGATAATGCGGCTGGTATCGCTGAAATGGCTGAAATGGGCAAAGAAACAAGAGAACGAGCAGAGGACTTGGACGCGGTTGGGAATACTACAGCGGCAATTGGCAAAGGGTTTGCTATTGGCGCGGCGGCTCTAACAGCCTTGGTTTTAATGGTTAGTTATGGCCAAGCAGTTAAATTACCTTTTGTTGATTTATTTAGTTATAGAGTGATAATTGGTCTGTTTTTAGGCGGACTGATGCCTTTTATTTTTTCTTCTTTTGCTCTTAAGGCGGTCGGCCGGGCGGCAATGGCTATGGTGGAAGAAGTGCGCCGCCAGTTTAAAACAATTAAAGGTATTATGGAAGGGGAAAGACAGCCGGATTATGCCAGATGTGTTGATATCAGCACTAAGGCGGCTTTAAGAGAAATGATTTTACCAGGCGTTTTAAGTATTTTGGCTCCTGTTTTGGTTGGTTTTCTTTTAGGCCCCGATGCTTTGGCTGGTCTTTTGGCTGGCTCAATCGTTTCCGGCTTTTTACTGGCTGTGACAATGGCCAATGCCGGAGGGGCTTGGGATAATGCTAAAAAATTTATTGAAACAGGACAGTTGGGGGGTAAGGGGTCAGAAGCGCATAAAGCGGCAGTGGTAGGTGATACTGTTGGTGATCCTTTAAAAGATACTGCCGGTCCATCGCTTAATATTTTATTAAAACTGATGGCTATTGTTGCTCTTATTATCGCCCCTTTGCTTTAAAGCTTAATGAATATTTTTTTCTGGATTTTCCTGTCTACTTTTTTAATTAGTTTAATCTCTTTTTCAGGGGCGCTTGTTTTATTTTTAAGGGAAAAATTACTTGAAACAACTCTTCTGTGTTTGGTCGCTTTTTCAGCCGGCGCTTTAATGGGGACGGCTTTTCTGCATCTCTTGCCGGAAGCGGTTGAGGAAACAGGCGGCAGTTTAACTGTTTTTCTCTATTTGATTATTGGCTTTACTCTTTTTTTTATTTTAGAACAATTTATTGGCTGGCATCATCATGATCAGCGTCATCAACGGGCAAAATCCTTTTCCTATCTAATTTTAGTCAGCGACGCTCTTCATAATTTTATTGATGGATTGATTATTGCCGCTTCTTTTGTGATAGCTGTCCCTGTCGGCATTGCTACTGCTGTTGCGGTGGCTTTGCATGAAATACCGCAGGAAATAGGGGATTTTGGTATTTTAGTTTACGGAGGAATAGAAAAGATAAAAGCGCTTTTTCTTAATTTTTTCACTGCCATTACAGTGGTTTTTGGCGGCTTGGTTGGTTTTTTGCTGGCTGGAAAAATAGGCCAGTCAATTGTTTTTCTTCTTCCCTTTGCCGCCGGCAGTTTTGTCTATATTGCTTCATCTGATTTAATCCCGGAAATAAAACACAGAGGAGGCTCAAAAATGTCTATTATCCATTTTCTTTTCTTTGCAACTGGTTTAGTTTTGATGTTGGTTTTAAAGTTGTATGAATAAAAGAGACAAAGCGCTCAAAGAAATAAAGGAAGAGGTAATTAAATGCCGGAAATGCCTTCTTTATAAATCAAGGGCTTTGCCGGTGATAGGCGAAGGCAACCATCGGGCAAAAATAGTTTTAATTGGCGAGGCGCCGGGGGCAGAAGAATCCAAAGCCGGCCGTCCTTTTTGCGGGCAAGCAGGCAGGGTTTTAGATGGTTTATTAGAATCAGCTGGTGTAAAAAGAAGAGATGTCTATATTGCCAATATTTTAAAAGATAGACCGCCGCAGAATCGCAACCCCCTGCCTAGTGAAATTACTGCTTGTACCCCATATCTTTTAAGGCAGATTAATATAATTAAGCCGAAGGTAATTGCTGCTTTGGGTAATTTTTCAACCTCTTTTATTATGAAAGAATACGGCTTAGAAGAAAAAATAGAAGGGATTAGCAAAATTCATGGGAGGTTTTTTGAAGTTGGAGCTCCTTTTGGCAAGATAAAAATAGTCCCTCTTTATCATCCGGCGGTAGCGGTATACAATAATTTAATGAGAGATGTCCTTGTAAATGATTTTAAAATTTTAAGTAAATTAAATGGTCAAAAAAAATATTCCAAAAGTAGTCGTCGGATTGTCAGGCGGAGTTGATTCTTCTGTTTCTTTGTTGTTGCTTAAAAAACAAGGATATCAGCCAATTGGAGTTTCTTTAAAATATTCTGCTTGGCAGAGTAAAAAAAATAAAATTCAGGAAAATAGCTGCTGTTCTAAGGAATCTTTTTCTATTGCAAAAAAAGTGTGCCAAAAATTAAAAGTTCCTTATCATATTGTTGACTGCCGTGTTGATTTTAAGGAAAAAGTTATTGGTTATTTTATAAAACTTTTAAAAAAGAAAAAGACACCCAGTCCCTGCCTTATCTGCAATCGTTTAGTTAAGTTTAAGGAGCTGTTTACTTTTGCTAAAATGAGAGGCGCTGATTATGTGGCAACAGGCCATTACGCAAGAGTGAAAAGAAACAAGGGAGGCGCATACGAGCTTTTAAGAGCAAAAGACAAAACCAAAGACCAAAGCTATTTTCTTTGTCTTTTAACCCAAAAACATCTTTCAAAAACAATTTTTCCTTTGGGTGGTTATACCAAAGAAGAGGTTTATCAGATTGCTAAAAAAGAAGGTTTTAAATTTTTTGAAAAAAAGAAACAAAGCCAGGATTTATGTTTTGTCTCTCGGCAATCAATGCCACATTTTTTAGAAGAAAAAATAGGTTTTCAGCTGGGAGAAATTATTGATAAAAAAGGAAATATTTTAGGCCGGCATCAGGGACTTCATTTCTACACCATAGGGCAGAGAAAAAAAATTTCTTTAGTTGGCGGACCATGGTGGGTAATTGGCTATAATAAAAAGAAAAATCAGTTAATTGTCACCAATAACCAAAATGACCCAGCTCTTTCAGGTAAAAGTGTTATTCTCTCTAATTGTCATTTTGTTTCCGGCTTTCCTCCTAAAAAATCAATTAATGTCAAAGCTAAGACAAGAGTTGGTCAAAAATTGGCAGAGGCAAAATTATACCCTCTTCAAAAAAAGAAAATTAAATTAGTTTTTGAGTCTTCCCAAAAAGCAATTACTCCGGGCCAATGGGCTGTTTTTTATAAGGATAATGTCTGTTTGGGGGGAGGGTTAATTGAAAAATCTTTTTAAGTGACCATAAAAAAAATTATTATTTTTCTTTTAATAGCCGCTTTTTTTCTTAATTTAGCTGATTTTGCTTTGGCCCAAGAAAGGCCGGTTCAAGAAAAGGAAGTTAATTTACACTTTTTTTACGGGAGCACCTGTCCTCATTGTAAAAAAGCAGAGGCATTTTTAGAGAAAATAGAAGCTAAATATCCCTTACTTGAAATAGAAAGATACGAGGTTTATGCCAATAAAGAAAATGCTCAGCTTCTTTCTGATATTTTTGAGTCCTGTCAGGAGCCCGGTCCGCCAAGAGTGCCAGCTATTTTTATCGGCGGCGAAGTGATTGTCGGTTATTTGGGCGACCAGACAACAGGTAGACAGATTGAAGAAGCTGTTAAAGATTGTTTGGCAAATGAATGTCTTGACCCTTTGGCTAATATTAATGAGTGCGCTTTGTGCCAGTGCCAAGAAGGAGAAGAATGTCCTTGTCAGGAATGTGATTGTCAGCCAAAAGAGATGGGAGACCAAATCATTGACTATCCAATAATAGGGGAAATTAACCTTTCTGAATTATCTCTGCCTGCTTTGACTGTTGTTTTAGCCAGCTTGGACGGCTTTAACCCTGCGCTATGTGGGTTCCCTTATTTTTAATCGCCCTTTTGATTAATGTAGGTTCACGCAGAAAAATATGGCTTATCGGCGGAACATTTATTCTTGTTTCTAGTATTGTTTACTACTTGCTTTTAACCGCTTGGCTTAATTTATTTTTAGCTATTAGTTATGTCACCGCTACCAGAATTATTATTGGCACAGCTGCTTTATTAGCCGGTTTTTGGCAAATAAGAAAGTTTTTAAAATACAAACTAGGCGTTTGCGAGGTAACGCCTATTGGCACAAAGCGGCATGAGCGTTTAGTCCAAAAAATAAAAGAGGTGGTTAGTTCAAGAGCATTGCCAGCTAGCTTTTTGGGAGTAGTTGCTTTAGCTTTTGGCGTTAATATAATTGAATTTTTTTGTTCAGCCGGTCTGCCTGCTGTTTACACCCGCATATTAAGTTTGAGCGATTTGGGCGCTTTAACTTATTATTTATATCTTTTGCTCTACACTTTTGTTTTTATGCTTGATGATTTAATAATTTTTGGCATCGCCATAATAACGTTGCGGCAAATTGGTTTTACAGAAAAATATCAGAAGTGGAATATGTTAATTGGCGGTCTTGTTATTCTTTTTCTCGGGCTGGTGCTTCTTTTCAAGCCGGACTTTTTAGTTTTTGGATAAAAGAGCAAAAGAAATTTTGCTCAATTCGTTTAGCCCTGATCAAGGTTTTGCCTGCCCAGAAAAACGGCGAACCTTGGTCAGGGCTTTTTTTATTTTTATAATTTAAAAGTGGATTTTCAATAAAGTATTTTTTTGGTAGAATAAAAATATGTCTATAGATAGAAGTATTTTTAGAGCTTATGATATTCGGGGTAAATATCCCGACCAGATAAACGAAGAAACCGTTTATAAAATTGGCCGTGTTTTTGTTGGGTTTTTAAAAACAGACGAGGTGATTGTCGGCCGCGACGTCAGAGAATCCGCCCCGGCTCTTTTTGAATCTTTAGTTAGGGGGATTATTGAAGCTGGCGCTAATGTTATTGATATCGGGCAAGTCAGCATTGGCGCTTTGTATTTTGCTTCGGGTAAATTGGACAAACCGGCTATTATGATAACCGGTTCTCATTTAGGGAAAGAGTATAATGGTTTAAAATTATGCCGCAACGGGGCAGAGCCGATTGGCCGGGGGGGGGAGCTGGAAGAGATTTGCAAAATAGCTTATAAATATGAATCATTAGAAAAAAAAGAATCAGTTCAAGGGAGAGTTATTGAAGAAAATATTTTAAAGGATTATATTCCTCATGTTCTAAGTTTTGTTGATAAAAATTCTTTAAAGCCATTTAATGTGTCTATTGATGCTGGCAATGGTGTAGCCGGCAAAATAGTTCCTTTGGTTTTTAATGATTTACCTTTTAAAA
Source organism: uncultured Candidatus Saccharibacteria bacterium (assembly GCA_964420115.1). Taxonomy (GTDB): domain Bacteria; phylum Patescibacteriota; class Minisyncoccia; order Portnoybacterales; family UBA2143; genus CAYQQO01. Next base: position 26,839 of record CAYQQO010000002.1, read on the forward strand.
TCGCCCCTTTGTATTTTGAACTGGATGGATCTTTTCCTCATCATTTACCTAACCCAAAAGAGCTGGCTAATTTGGCTGATTTACAAAAAACAGTTTTATCAGAAAAATCTGATTTAGGTATGGCTTTTGATGGCGATGGAGACAGAGTCTTTTTTGTGGATGAGAAGGGGAAAGCGATAAGAAGTTCTTTAATTATATCTCTTTTAGTTGAGGAAATTCTTAAGAGAAGTCCGGCAGTGAAGATAGTCTATAATGTTTCCTGCGGCAGAATTGTCAAAGAAACAATTGAAAAAAATGGGGGAGACCCAATTATAGAAAAAGTAGGACATTCTTTTATTAAGGCAAAAATGAAAGAATGCGGAGCTGTTTTCGGCGGCGAAGCGTCAGGCCATTATTATTTTAAAGAAAACTTTAGGGCGGAAAGCGGGGCAATCGTCGCTTTAATGGTTTTAGAAATTCTTTCTAAAAAAGAAAAGTCATTTTCAGAAATTTTAAAACCTTTTGATAAATATTTTGCTATTGAGGAGCATAATTTTAAGACGGAGGATAAGGATGGAGTTATTAGGAGGCTTGAGAAAAATTACGCCAACGCCGTAATTTCTCATTTAGACGGCTTGAGCGTTGAATGCCCCGACTGGTGGTTTAATATTAGGCCTTCCAATACCGAACCACTTTTGCGTCTTAATTTAGAGGCGAAGAATAAAAAAATATTGGACGATAAATTCGCCGAGATAAATTGGTTAGTAAGGAAGAAATGACAAAACCGCTCAAAATGAGCGGTTTTTTATTGTGACGGTTTTTACGGGGTCTATATCAGTCCCATTTTTTGTTTTACTTCCTTTATTGTTTTTTGGGCAATAGGCCTTGCTTTTTTAGCGCCGTTTTCTAATATTTTCTTAATTTTATCAGGGTTCTTTTCCAGTATTTTTTTCTTTTCCTGGAATGGTTTTAATTTCTTGATTATTATCTCAGCCAAATCATTTTTAAAGTCGCCATATCCCTTGTTTTTGTATTTTTTTTCAATCCTATCGTATGAAAGTCCAGAAAAAGACGAATAAATAGAGATTAAATTGGAAATAGCTGGTTTTTTAGGGCCGTGTTTGATTTCGCTCCCTGAATCTGTTACTGCTTTTTTAACTTTTTCTCTTATTACAGAAGGAGAGTCAGTTAGAAAAAGGCATCCTTGGGGAATGCTTTTAGACATTTTCTGGCTTGGTTCTGCCAAGGACATTATTCTGGCGAGTGTTTTATGGATGTCAGCTTCAGGAACAACAAATATTTTGCCATGTTGATTATTGAATTTTCTGGCAATAGTCCTTGTTAGTTCTATGTGCTGTTTTTGGTCTTCGCCGACAGGGACTAAATTAGTTTTGTAAAGTAATATATCAGCGGCCATTAAAACAGGATAATTAAAAAGGCCCATATTAATATTTTTTTTGAATTGCTTTGCCTTGTCTTTAAGTTGGGTCATTCTTTCCAATTCAGCAATAGGAGTGATTGTATTTAAAAGCCAAGTTAATTCTGTGTGTTCGGGAATATGTGATTGGACAAAAAGAATGCATTTTTTAGGGCTAAGCCCGACTGCTAAATAGGTGGTTGCCAGATCAAAAATATTTTTCTGCATATTTGGTGATGAATCAGGATTGGTTAAGGCGTGCAGGTCAACAATGCAAAAAATTGAATCATATTTATTCTGAAGGGCAACCCAGTTTTTAATAGCCCCTAAGTAGTTGCCAATATGGATAGAGCCGGTTGGCTGAATGCCGCTAAATATTCTTTTTTTCATTTTTTTCTTTTTTGGCAAATGCCTTAATGATCGGTTTTAAATCGCCGTCAATAATTTTGTCCAATTGATGCCACGATTTATTAATTCTGTGGTCGGTGATTCTGTTCTGGGGGAAATTATATGTCCTTATCTTTTCCGCGCGCATAGAAGAACCGATTTGCTGGCGTCTTTGGTCTCCCAAGCGAGCCATTTCTTCAGCTTTTTTTTTTGCCAATAATCGCGCCCTTAACACTTTCATTGCTCTTTCTTTGTTGGCTTGTTGTGTTCTTTCTTCCTGACAGAAAACCATTATGCCTGTTGGTCTATGGGTAATTCTGACAGCTGATTCGCGGCGGTTGACATATTGGCCGCCTGGCCCCGAAGCGCGCAAAACATCAATTTTAATATCGTTCGGGTTAATTTTTATTTCCGTCTCGCTTGCTTCCGGTAGAACTACCACTGAAGCAGTGGAGGTATGGGTGCGTCCTGATTTTTCAGTTGTCGGGATGCGTTGGACGCGATGGACGCCGGCCTCCTGCTTTAGTTTTTCATAAGCATTATCTCCCTTTATTTCAAAAACTATTTCCCTATAACCATTCAGGGCTGATTGATGGCTTTCCAGTTTTGTTGTTTCCCAGTTGTTTTTTTCGGCAAAACGGGAATACATCCTGAAAAGATTAGCGGCAAAAAGAGCAGCTTCTTCACCGCCTGTCCCAGCCCTTATTTCTATAATAGTCCCCTTCATTTTTGTTTCTTTGGTTTAAGGCCCAGTTTGCCACTGCGCTTGGCTAATCTTTTTCTGAATTTTTCTACCTGGCCTGTTTCAATAATTTTTTCTTTGCCAGTGTAAAAAGGATGGCAGGCAGAGCAAATTTCTACGCTCATCTCCGGCTGGTGGGTAGAGCCAATTTTAAAAACAGCCCCGCAGGCGCACTTAATTTTAGCGTCGTTATAATATTTGGGATGAATATCTTTTTTCATTGTTTTTTATCATAGCAGATTAGGATTAAATAGGCAAGTATAAAAGGCGTTGACAAAAGAGCGCGAGCAAAGTATATTATTAAAGGTTCTTAAAACAAGATGTAATAGATGAGTAAGATAGCAGGTAAATAACAACGAAAAAAGGAGGAGGAGAATGGGGCTTGCGACTGCAAAGAAGAAAAAGAGAACAGCGAGAAAAAAGAAAACAAAAGAGGTTAAAACAGGAACTAGGACGGGGACAAAAAAGATAAAACAGACAAGGGTAAATTTGCGCTGTGAGCCAGTCATTTGTTTGGCTGGCTCTTTTCTTAACTAAAAATATTGCCATAATTTTGGAATGTGCTATACTGTTTTTACAATAAAATGATAAAAAAACTCATTAAGAAAGAGAAAACTAAAAAAGAAAACAAACCCGCCTCTGGCGGTTCTGCTTCTGGCGGGAAGGCAGAGGACATAGAAAAGCTTATACCCAGCCTGGAAGAAATGCTAAAAGCAGGGGCTCATTTTGGGCATCGGACCACCAAATGGCATCCTAATATGGAAGAGTATATTTTCACCCAAAGGGAAAATGTCCATGTGATTGATTTAGAAAAGAGCAGGGAGCAGATGGCTGATGCCTTAAAGTTTCTTAGAAAGATTAAAGCACAAAAAGGTGTGATTCTTTTTATTGGAACAAAGACAGTGGCCAAAGAAATTATCAGCCAGTCAGCAAAAGAATGTAAAATGCCTTATGTCGCAGAAAAGTGGGTTGGCGGCACATTAACAAATTTCAAAGTGATCTCTGACCGGTTGGAATATTTTAGAAACTTGAAAAACAAGGAGAAGACAGGGGAATTGAAAAAATATACTAAAAAAGAACAGCACGATTTTAGAGTAGAATTGGATAAACTTGAAAAACAATTTGGCGGAATTAAAAATTTAACTAAATTGCCTGATGCTATGATGGTTGTCGATATTCATAAAGAAAAATTGGCTGTCAAAGAAGCAGGGATGATGGGGATACCGGTAGTCGGACTATGTGATACAGACGCAGATCCTTCTTCTATTGACTATCCTGTCCCGGTCAATGATGATGCGATTACTTCTTTAACGTTAATATTTAAGATGATCGTTGATGCGTTAAAGTGATTAAAATATATGATTTCAGCCCAACAAATTAAAAATCTTCGTCAAAAAACAGGCCTTTCAGTAATGGATTGTAAAAATGCCCTGGAAGAAGCAGAAGGCAATGAAGAAAAGGCAGTAAAGATTTTAGAAAAAAAAGGCAAGTCAGACGCGATTAAGAAAGCTCAGCGGGAAGCTAAAGAAGGGTTAATTGAGGCCTATGTTCATAGCACTGGTAAAGTTGGAGTAATTCTGGAATTGAATTGCGAGACCGACTTTGTGGCAAAAAATAATGATTTTAAGGAATTGGCCCATGATATTGCTATGCACATTGCGGCAATGGCTCCCGAAGACGAAGGAGAACTTTTATCACAGCCATTTATTAAAGACGAACAGAAAAGTATTAAGGATTTGATAGAAGAAACTATTGCTAAATTAGGGGAAAATATTAAGATAAAGAAGTTTGTTCGTCTGGAAATATGACTCTTAATCTTATCCTCTATATTATTATTGCTGTCAGTATAGTTGGCTTGGGTATTATTGTTTTCCGCAAAATGCCTGTTTTGTCTCGTTTATCAGATGAAGAAATTATTATTCTTAGCAGGAAAAAGGGATTAATTCAGCGGATAAAAGAACTTGACTACAAACAGCATTGGCTTAATTTTATCATCGGGCTTGAGAAATTTCTCAGAAGAGGGAAAATAATATCTTTAAAAACAGAAAATTTATTAGGCCGTTGGAGTGATAGCTTAAGGAGAAAATCGCAGTTAATGGCTCAAAAGTCAAAAGAGTGGATTAAGCATAAAGAAGCGAAAAGACGAGAAGTTAAAGAAAGTCCAGCCAGTGAGACAAAGCATGAAATTTCTGTTAAGATAGACAAGGAAGAAGAAAGCATTAAGCCGATTATTATAGACGATGAAGAAGCCGATGATTTGCCTATTAGTGAACTGAAAAAGCCGATTGAAGAAGAGCAGAAGTGGATAAATTTGATTGTTGAAAATCCTCAAAACATTACTGCTTATAAACTTTTGGGTCTGCTTTATTGGAAACAGCATAATTATACTGATGCTAAAGCATCATTGGGAATGGCGGTTCGCTTGGGTTCACGCGACAAAAAAGTTTCTGAGGTATTAGAAGAATTAAAGAAAATGGGGGTAAAATAGCCTTGGCCAGCGTAGCTCAGGGGTAGAGCAGCGGTTTTGTAAACCGTCGGTCGGGGGTTCAAATCCCTCCGCTGGCTCCAGGGGCAGGTGGCAGAGCGGCCAAATGCACCAGACTGTAAATCTGGCGTCCTCGTGACTACGGGGGTTCGAATCCCTCCCTGCCCACACCACAAAAAAATAATAGAATAAGGCCGACGTAGCTCAGCTGGTAGAGCACCTCCATGGTAAGGAGTAGGTCGTGAGTTCAAGTCTCACCGTCGGCTCAAAATCTATGTCGCAAGATAATTTAATAAAATTCCAATGCAGCCAGTGTAAAAGAATTAATTACTGGTCTAGTAAAAACAAAAAAAAGATTCAGAAGAAATTAGAGCTGAAAAAATTTTGCAAGTGGTGCCGCCAGCATACGGCGCACAAAGAGGTGAAGAAGTAGTATGGATATAAAAGAATATCAAAAACTTTGCGAAAGAAGCGCTAAAAAATACAGAGATAAGGAGAAAGAAATAATGAGTTGGGGGCTGGGCATTTCCGGAGAAGCTGGTGATGTTTCTGGTTGTATTAAAAAAACATATAGCCACAAGGATAACCAGAAAAGCGGGATAAGGGAGAATTTGGGTGATACTATGTGGTATATTGCTATGATTTGTAACTTTTACGGATGGAGCTTAGAAGAGGTAATGGAAGAAAATATTAAAAAGTTAAAAAGAAGACATCCAAAAGGGTTTTCGCATCAGGGATGCCGTAATGACAAAAGAAGGGATTGGAACAAATAAATAATATATTTACGGGCGCGTCCGTTAATTGGCAAACGGTCGGCCTCCAAAGCCGATCCTGGGGGTTCGAGTCCCTCCGCGCCTGCTGTTTTTTAAATATAAGGGGGAAATTGTTCTTTTAACTCTAATATCTGATAAAGGAGGAAGGGGAAATGTCAGACAGAAATACTGGAAGAGAATTAATTGGGATGATAAAAAACAACCAGTTGAGCGCTTTTGATGCTCTTTATCAAAAGTACCATTATCGGTTAGAAGGTGATATTGCCAAGATTTGCCGTAGTTGGGATAAGGTTGATGATATCGCGCAGTTAGCTTGGATAAAGGCGTTTGAAGGAATAGACACTTTTGCAGAAAGGTCAGGTTTTTATACTTGGCTTTACAGGATAGCGGTCAACGAATATCTAAGCGTTCTGCGCCGGTCGCGGCGCAGAGCGAACGATATCCGTCTTATTGACTGCAGAGAAGATATTTTAGACAAGCAGGAGGACAAACGTTTGAATCCTGAAGAGAGACTGATTGCTAAGGATTTGTTGCTGGAGCTTTGCGCTTTAGTTCTGAAGATGGGGAAAATACAAAGAGATGTCTTTGTCTGTCGTTTTTTGCGCGAGCTGTCTTTAGAGGAAACGGGCAAGACGCTTGGCATAGCAGAGAGGACTGTCAATACTCGTACCCACCGGCTTAGGAAAATACTGGCTAAATTGCATGCAGACAAATTGCTTTCAACAGAAGACAAAATAACTCTATAAGCTAAAGCAGGGAAGAATGCTGTGGTTGTAAATTATGCTTCTTTGCGCAAGCTCTGATTTCCATCAGAGCTTGCTTTTTGTTTTAGTTGACAGCTGTGTTTACTTATGGTATATTTACACTCGGTTCTTATCGTAGTTTTTTACAAACAAAATACCAAGGAGGCGAGATATGTCTAGTAATGTTATGATTATTGCCGGATATGATGTTTTGGCTGATAAAAATCCTTTTCACAGAGATTATATTAAGATGTGTATAAGACAGACTGAAAGAGAATATATAGATATAATTGTGCTTACAGGAGGAGCGACAAATCCTAATTATCCGCATTTAACAGAAGCAGAGGCAAACTACAGAATTATAAAAGATAGCTTCTATCAAAAAATGGGAAAGACGGGAAAGGAAGTAGTGGTTCTCCCTTTTGGCAACACGGCGATGGAGAGCTTGTCAGCTGTTAAGTTGTATTTTGAGAGGCGAGGCAAAAAAAACTCCATTAACAAACTTGTTCTGTGCGCTGAACAGTCACGGATAGCTTCTTTTATGTTTGATGCTCTGGGAATGGGACTGCTTGATTTATCTCGAGAAATTGCGGCTTACGGCCATTATTTTCCTGAATCAAAAGACAATTTTGATGCCGAAAGAAAAAAAATGCTTTTAAGGGTTCTTTCTTATCGGAGCAGGATTTTCTTGCGAATCAGGAATTTCTATCAAAAGATACATCAAAAGAAAATGACTCGTTTGAAAGAAAAAGAATAAATAAAAAAGGAGGGCGCGTCATGGAAAGATTGGGGATTGTAATCGTAGTCGGTCTTTTTTTGCTGATTCTTATCAATATTTCCTGCGGTGATACCGTCAGGCAAGAGGGCTACGAGGATTGTTATTGGGAGACACTAAATGATACCTGTGGGTCCGGTTGCCAAGGCCAAGCCAGTGATGGATATATTAAAGGAAGGCAGAAGTACTTGGATGGCCTGGATGAGTCTCAACAAGCATTTGCTTCGCAGTCTCACTACGACGATTATGACGATGAATATAATCGGGGCTGCCGCGAAGGACGCCGAGACGGCAGAAGAGACGGAGAAAGGATGCTAGACGACTGCTTTAACCGCGGAGTAAACTTGGGAGAAACACATCCCTTTCTTTCGCCGGAAGAACTTAATCAGGAATTAAAGGAAATCCGCGATCAGGTCTGTTAGTTCTTTTCTGTATTTTAGGAGCGGTTTCCAGCATTCGGGCGCTTGTCAGCCAATAAGGCGGCAGGCGCTTTTCTTTTTTTAATTGTGGATTTTTTTCTTGTCATAATTAAATTATTTGTGATAGAATAAATTTATTGACATTTTCTCTTTTTTAATTATTATTTAAAAACATAAATGGGCTTGTTAGGGTCATCTGATAAAAAAAATATACCTCAGCATATAGCGATTATCCCTGATGGTAATCGCCGTTGGGCAAAAAAAAGGGGACTGCCTGTTTGGCGAGGGCATTTAGCCGGCGCTAAAATGAGCAAAGAGTGGCTGAAAAGCGCGCTGGATTTAGATATTAAATACGTTTCTTTATGGGGCGGCTCTTTTGAAAATTTAACCAAACGGCCTAAAATAGAAGTTAATGTTTTAGTTAGAATATATGAGCAGTATTGCCGTAAAATGATAAAGGCCAAGGAAATTCACAAGAACCAAGTCAGGGTTAATGTTTTTGGCCGCTGGCAGGAAGTTCTGCCTAAAAAAACTTCTCAAACGTTTAGGCATTTAATAGGGGCTACTAAAAAATATAATCAACGTTTTCTCAATTTCTACATTGCCTATAATGGAACTGATGAAATGATTGAGGGGGTGAAAAGCATTGTCCAAAAAGCGCGCCGCAAAACTAATTTGAAAATAACAGGAGAAACTATTAAAGAAAGTCTCTGGACAAAAGATTTACCGCCGATTGATTTTATAATTAGAACAGGTAGCAACAACGACCCCCACAACAGTGTTGGCTTTATGATGTGGCATACCGCTAACAGCCAGCTGTATTTCTGCAAGGAATTTTATCCTGATTTTGGCAAAAAAGCATTTTCGTCAGCTATTAAAGATTACCAGAAAAGGGAGAGGAGATTAGGGAAATGAACGGCTCTCTGATAAACAAACTTATCCAACAAAAGTATCTCAAAAGTCCGCTGACTATAGAAGCGTTTAGAAAAATCAAGCGGGCTGATTTTGCGCCTAAAGAGGTGATTAAAAATCAGGGAGAAGATTTTGTCGCTGAATACAACGCCCCCATATCTATTGGTTATAACCAGACAATATCACAGCCACAGACAGTCGCTTTTATGTTGGAGCTTTTAAAGCCGCAAAGGGGCGATAGGGTATTAGATATTGGCTCTGGTTCTGGCTGGCAGACGGCGATGCTTTGTGATATTGTCGGTCAGAATGGCTTTGTCTATGCTGTTGAAATAGTTCAGCAATTAAAAGAATTCGGAGAAAAAAATGTCGCCAAGTATAATTTTAGAAATGTAGAGTTTATTTGCGGCGACGCTTCAGGCGGCTTGATTGATAAAGCCCCTTTTGGTAAAATTATTGCTGCGGCTGCCTCTGATCATGTTATCCCTTCTTGGAGAAAACAGCTCAAAATTGACGGAAGATTAGTTGTCCCTATTTTAAACAGTATTTGGTTAATAATTAAAAAAGGTGAAGATGAGTTTGAAGAAAAAGAATATCCGGGATTTGCTTTTGTTCCTTTGATAGGGGGGAAATAACAAAGAAAAACCACGAGACATGTTTTCGTAGCGCCAATAATTATGAAGGTAGTTAATAAAACAAAATTTATTCTCTTTATTATTTTTGTTATTCTGTTAATTTTAGCGGTGGCGGTTGTTTTGTTTTATCGGCATCAATTAACAGTTCCCCTAAAGACCGTAGCAACCGAAATGGTTTTTAACATTAAAAAAGGGGAGGGCGTGAAAGAAATTGCTCTTCATTTAGAAAGAGAAGGGTTGATAAGAAATAAAACCGTATTTGAATACTATATCTTTTTTAAAGATTGGGGAGGGAATCTTCAGGCCGGAGAATATTTATTAAGTCCAACTTTAAATATACCTCAAATCACCAAAATATTAGTCGGCGGCGAAGCTCTTTCAAATGAAATCCAAATTACAATCCCGGAAGGTTTTACTTTAGCCCAAATTGACGCCCGTTTGGCAAATGTGGGTTTAATTAAAGAAGGGGTTCTTAAAAATCGTCCTCATTTGGAAGGTTATTTATTCCCTGATACATATAGGTTTAACAAAGATATGACCTTAGACGAAATTACTGCTAAAATGAGAAATAATTTTGACGATAAGTTAAATCAAGAGAGGTTGCGCCAAGAAATACAAAGACAGGGCAAAACCATTCCTGAAGTAATTACTATGGCGTCTATTGTCCAGAACGAAGCTGTTTCTGATAAAGAAATGCCTATTTTAGCCGGGGTATTTTATAATCGCTTAGAGCTTGATATGCTTTTGCAATCTGACGCGACAGTCAACTATATCACAAAAGAAAACAGAAGGCAGGCAACACTGGAAGACATTAAAATAGATTCTCCTTACAATACATATATATATTTCGGTCTCCCACCGGGGCCGATTTCCAACCCGGGCTTGTCTGCTATTAAGGCCGCTCTCTTTCCTGAAGAAACAGACTACCTTTATTTTCTTCATCCCTTAGACAGTGAGGCGATTTTCAGCAAAACCCTTGAGGAGCACAATGGGAACAAGGATGAATATTTGCCTTAGAAATAAGGAGAATTATAATCATAATATGGAACAGCAAAACAATCTGGATAAAAAAGTAGTTATGGTGGTGGCTTTTAATGAATTTAAGGATGAAGAATATTTTATACCAAAGAAAATATTAGAGGAAGCAGGGTTTGAAATTATCACAGCCAGTAATAATCTGGGCTTTGCCCGAAGCACAGAAGGCGGGAAAATCAATGTTGATATTTTGGTCAATGAAATGAAAATTGATAACTGCCGAGCTATTATATTTATCGGCGGACCGGGTTGTTTGGAAAATTTAGATAATAGTATTTCTTACGAAATTTTAAAAGAGGGATTTACTAAAAACAAAGTGCTGGCGGCCATTTGCATTGCTCCTGTTATTTTTGCCAAGGCCGATATTTTGCGGGGGAGAAAGGCGACCGTCTGGTCAAGCATGAATGACCAAGAGGCGCTTAAAATTATTGGGGAGAATGGAGGCGTTTACCAACCAGAGCCGGTAGTTGTTGACGGCCGGGTGATAACAGCCAACGGGCCAGAAGCGGCGGAGATGTTTGCTCGGGCGATTGTTCGGGTATTGACTGGAATTTGGGGATAAGGTAGGTTAGTTATAGGTAAAATTTAATTGAATCTTTTATTTTGCTATAGACAATAGGCGGCCGTAAGGTAGAAGTCCTATCGAGGCGTATTTTTTAAAAGGCGCTTTTTGTCTGTCTGCGGCAAGAGATGCCTTTTTTAAATTATGATGGTTTTAAAAAAAGAAAAAAAACAAGAAATTATTAACGATTTAACAGATAAATTTTCCCGCCAAAAAATAGTTATTTTTGTTGACTATACTGGTTTGAAAGTGGGGCAGCTTGAAAATTTAAGAGAAAAATTGAGAGAAAAAGGGATAGATTGTCAGGTGGCTAAAAAAACACTAATTGACTTGGCCTTAGATAAAGCTAAGTTAAAAAATATTGCTGTCAGAAGTCTGCCTGGTCAAATTGGGGTGGTTATCGGCTACCAAGACGAAGTGACTGCTTCTAAGATTTTGTATGATTTTTCCAAAGAAAATAAAGAGATTAAAATTCTTTCCGGTTTAGTTGGCGGGGAAGTAAACGACAGCGGTATGATTGTCGCTTTGGCGAAGCTTCCTTCCAAAGAAGAGCTTATGGCTCAATTTGTTGCCCTTGTTTCTTATCCGCTTTCGGGATTGGTTAATGTTTGGGAAGGAGGGATTAATAATTTAGTTAATGTGTTAGAAGCCGTTAAAGGCAGTAAAGAGGTTTAGAATCTTGAATTTAGTCAATTTATTATGTAAAATTAAACTAAGTTTTAGGTTTTAAATTATTTAAAATATGACTAACGAAAAAAAGCTCGAAGAGGGCGAATCTAAGGAGGAGAAAAAAGAAGAAAAAAAGGAAGTGCCGGCTAAATTTAAAGATTTGGTTGAGCAGGTTGAAAAGCTTTCCGTGGCTGATTTAGCTGAATTGATCCAAGCCCTAAAAGACAGGTTTGGCGTCAGCGCTATGCCGGTTGCCGCGCCAGCGGCAGAGGGAGCGCAGGCCGGAGAAGAGAGTGGAGCAACTGAAGAAAAAACCTCTTTTGATGTGGAGTTGACCGGAACAGGCGATCAAAAAATCGCTGTTATTAAAGTTGTTAAGGAAATTACTGGCCAAGGTCTTAAAGAAGCCAAAGATTTAGTTGACGGCGCTCCTAATGTGGTTAAATCAGGAGTTAAAAAAGAAGAGGCAGAGGAGATTAAAAAGAAACTGGAAGAAGCTGGAGCGGCAGTAGAGCTTAAGTAAAAGCTGGAGGGGGTGAAAATTAATGGAGGGGGACAATTATGGTCAAAGAAATATTAGAACAGCTCTTTGACTCGCCAGTCAAAGTTCGCTTACTCAAGCTTTTTTTACGTAATCCTGACCAGTCATTCAACTTAGGGGAAGCAAGTAAAAAAACAAATACAGACACTATCTCATGCCGTCGGCAGATAAGTAAATTAGAAAGCATTAAGTTGATTGATAGCAGGATTAAGGGGGGTAAGAAGCATTATAGAATTAATCCAGCATTTGACTTCTATAGCGAACTGCGGACACTTGTTCTTAAATCCAGTCCGGCTTCAAAACAAAAAATATTTAAACGCCTTAAATCTTTAGGCAGAATTAAGCTGGCAATACTTTCTGGTATTTTTGTAAATGCTGATAACACACGGGTAGATTTTTTAATTGTTGGCGACGGCATCAAAAAGAACCAACTGTCAAAATTCCTAAAAGATTTAGAAGCGGAAGCAGGCAAAGAAATCGATTATGTTGTTATGCCAACCAAGGATTTTGCTTACCGATACGACATGTTTGACAGATTTATAAGAGATGTTTTGGAAAAGCCGCACGAAAAACTTATTAATAAATTAAAGGTCTAATGGGCGCATAGCTCAGGGGTTAGAGCACTATCTTCACACGATAGGGGTCTCTGGTTCGAATCCAGATGCGCCCATTGATGTCTTTTTATGATTGCATCTACTCACATGCTGGTTGGTGCGGCGATAGGCACCCAAACGCCGCATGCTTGGCTGGCTTTTATTTTCGGGATAATCAGTCATTATTTTTTTGATTTAATGCCTCATTGGGATTATCTCTCGGAAAAAAGGTCAATAGGAACCAATGATTATGTTAAAATGCTTGTTGATTTAAGTTTGGGGTCAACAATGGTTATAATGCTGGCTCGGTCTCATCCAGCTAGTTTTTTTGTTATGTTAATCGGCGCCTTTGGAGCGATACTGCCTGATTGTTTGGAGCTGGCTCGTCGTGTTTTTAAAATTAAATGGCTTTTGCCTTTTTGGTATTTCCATAGATATATTCATCATTTCAAGGATCTTTCTTTTAAAAGAGGGATTCCTGCAACAATCGTTTCTTCAGCAGCGGCTTTAATAGTTCTTCTATTGTTATGAAAATAAAGAAGTCTTTTTTGGTCCTTTTCTTTTCACTTCTTGGAATTCTAATTTTTATTTTTGTTATTAAGCAGGTTGGTTGGAGAAGCGTATGGGGCGCTCTGTCGCTTTTATCATTTTGGGAATTAATAACCGTTTTAGTTGTCGGCTTAGCCGGCTTTTTGTTTTCTGTTTTACGCTGGAGAGAAATACTGGAAAGTCAGTATAACAAAAAAGTTCCTTTCAGTTTGCTTTTTAGGGCTCACACAGTCGGGTTTTCTTTAGGTTATTTAACTCCTTCTGCTTATTTCGGCGGAGAGCCGCTTAAAGCAATAATATTAAAAGAAGAAACTGATATTGATTGGGAAAGAAATATTTTTTCTGTTATTGTGGATAGAGTTTTAGAATTGATTATCAATGCTTTAGTGGTTCTTGTCGGTATTGTTTATCTTTTTGTTTTTTTTGATTTTTCTTTTTGGATAAGCTTAACCCTAATAGCCATACTTGTTTTTGTTATTTTTCTAATCGGCTTTTTTTTGTATCGCTCTATTGATTTCAAAGAAAAACCAAGTCATGGGTTCTTTACTGTTTTTATTAAATCTTTCTGGCCGAAAAAAGTCAAAAGAATTGGCGGGGTAGTTGAAAATATTGAAAAAATAGACAGCCGTATTATTTATTTCTTTTCTCATCAGGTAAAATATTTAACAATATCTATCGTCTATGGCTTGATTAGTAGGGGGCTGTCTATTTTTTCATCCTGGCTTATTATTTTTTTTATAGGAGTCCATATTACCATACTTCAGCTTTTTGGCTTTATAGCTTTAACCGCTGTTGTTTATTTTCTTCCTATCCCGGGGGGTTTGGGCGCTCATGAGGCGTCACAGGCAGTAATTTTTAGCGCCTTTGGCTTGGGGGATTATATGGGCATTGCTTTCAGCTTGGTTTTAAGAGTTATATTTTTATTAGCTTCAGCCATCGGCTTGATTATCTTGCTTTATACTCAAATAAAAAGATGGGGTAGAAAATTAGTTAATTTTTCAGAAAAATGGCCTAATAAACTAAATAACCGGCTAAATTAACTTATGTGGGGATAATTTGTGGAAAGCTGATTATTGTTCTTTCTGATAAATGGCTTAAACAAGCCATTTTTTAATTTGTAGATTATTTTAATCAGGTAATTTTAGAGTGTTTGACAGGGGGTCTTTGGTGGAATATAATAGAGGCGAAGTAGATAAATGTGGATAAATGTGGGGATAAATATTCAAATCTGTGGAAAACTAAATTATGTTTATCGGTGAATATTTTCATACTATAGACGCTAAAAAAAGATTAGCTATTCCGGTTAAGTTTCGTAAGGACTTGGGCAAGAAAGCTGTTTTAACCAGAGGGCTGGATAACTGCCTCTATCTTTACCCGATGGATGAATGGGAGAAGCTGGCTCAAAAATTAGCCCGATTGCCAATAAGCCGTTCTGATAGCCGTGCTTTTTCTAGATTAATGTTGGCTGGCGCCATGGATGTTTCTTTGGATAGTTTAGGAAGAGTTTTGGTGCCTGATTATTTAAAAGAATATGCCGCTTTGAATAAAAAGATAGTTGTTGCCGGGTTGTATAACCGGATAGAAATTTGGGATGAAAACAAATGGCAGGTATATAAAAAGCAAACAAGCAGCAAGGTGGAAGATATTGCCGAGAAGATGAATGAATTGGGAATTTAAAATGGTCCACCAGCCAGTTCTTATAAAAGAAGTTTTAAAATATTTAGAGCCAAAAACAGGAGAAAAATATATTGATTGCACAGCTGGACTTGGCGGGCACACTATAGCCATCGCTCAAAAAATTGTTCCTGACGGGAAAATACTGGGCATTGAAAAAGACAGCCAAGCTTTTGAAAAATTAAAATCTCAAGTTTCTGCCTCTGGTTTTGGGGAAAATATTGTTTTGGCAGAGGGGAGCTTTACTAATTTAAAAGAATTAGCCGAGAAAAATAATTTTAACGAGGTTAGCGGAATCCTTTTTGATTTAGGCATTTCTTCATGGCAGATAGAAAAAAGCGGACGCGGCTTTTCTTTTTTAAGGGACGAACCGCTTGATATGCGTTTTTCTGGGGAAGGAATAAAAGCTGAAGATATTGTCAATAAATGGCCTCAAGAAGAATTGGCTAGAATCTTTAAAGGATATGGAGAGGAAAGATATGCCGTTAAAGTTGCCAGAGCGATATGTCGAGAAAGAAAGCAAGCGGGCATTAAGAAAACAAACCAGTTGGTTGAGATTATTAGAAAAGCGGTGCCGGGAGAATATCGCCATCGGCGGATACATTTTGCGACAAAAACATTTCAGGCCTTGCGCATGGCTGTAAACAACGAATTAGCCATTATCAAAAAAGCTCTGCCTCAAACTTTAAAAATATTAAAGCCGAAAGGCAAAGTAGTAATAATTTCCTTTCATTCATTGGAAGACAGGATAGCTAAAAATTTTATCCGCCAGAATAAAAATGAAGGGCAATTAGAAATAATAACCAAAAAACCGATTAGGCCGGCTGAAGAGGAGATTTTCTTAAATTTCCGCAGTCGCAGCGCCAAACTGAGAGTCGGTAAAAAGATATGACCAGTTATATAAAATCAAAGAAACCAGACAGAATGAGCCATAGCCGCGGCTTGGCCATTTTAAGCATTTTGATTGTTTTTTCTGTTGTTTTGGTCTTTTTTCTCTATTTAATTCAGGCAAATTCATTGGTTGGAGCCCGTTATAAAATTAGTGAAAAGCAAGAGCGCTTAGATGAATTAAAGGGAATAAACAGGCAAATGGAAATGAATATAGCCAAGTGGCGTTCGCCGGGCAATTTAGAAGGGTTAGTAGAACCGTTGGGGATGGTAGAAGTTGATAAAATAACTTATCTGGAAGAAGATAAAGCTATGGTAGCAAAGAAATAACCCCCTATGACTGGTTGGCGTATTCAAGCAGTAATAATAGTTATCTTTTTAATAGGAAGCGGGATTTTAGCCCGCTTATTTTCTATCCAAATTTTACAATATGACTATTATTATGCTTTTGCCCAGGACCAGCATCAGCTTTATGAAAAACTTTTTCCAAAAAGAGGGGAAATATATATCCATGATTTATCAGCTAATACCAGAACAGAAGAAAACCCTTATTCTCCCTTAGCGGTTAACAGGGAATTTTATCAGGTCTATCTTGTGCCGCGCGATATTAAGCAAGAGGATAAAAGTGGATTAGCTGATAGGCTGTCTTCTCTTTTAGAGGTAAAAAAAGAAATAATTTTAGAAAGGATGGATAAGTCCGATGATCCGTATGAGCCGCTTAAACATAAAATTAGCGACGAGACAGCTAACGAGATAAGAAAAATAGACATAAAGGGAGTAGGTCTGGCTCCGGAAACATGGCGATATTATCCCCATGAAGAATTGGGCTGTCATTTGACGGGCTTTGTCGGCATAACGGAAAATGGCAAAATGGGCCAGTATGGCCTGGAGGGCTATTATGAGGAGACATTAAAAGGGGAATCTGGCTTTTTATCGGGGCAGAAAGATACAAGCGGCAATTGGATACCTTCGCTTATTCAAAAAATAGATTCGGCTGAAGACGGCTCTGATCTTGTTTTAACCATTGACCAAAATATCCAATTCAGAGCAGAAAAAGAACTAAAAAGTTTAGTGGAAAAGTGGCAGCCGGAAAACGGAACAATAATTATAATGGAGCCGAAAACCGGAGCTGTCAGGGCAATGGCTAATTATCCTTGTTTTAACCCCAATGAATACAACAAGGTAGAAGATATTGATGTTTTTCTAAATCCAGCCATTCATAAAGTTTATGAGCCCGGCTCTGTTTTCAAGCCAATCACCATAGCCGCCGGACTGGACAGCAATAAAATTTCTTCCCAGACAACGTATAATGACAGCGGTCAGACAGTGATAAGGGAGACAATAATAAGGAATTCTGATAATAATACTTACGGTGAGCAGACAATGACTGAAGTGTTGGAAAAATCTATTAATACCGGAGCTGTTTTTGTCCAGCAAACAATTGGTCAGAAAATTTTTTCCGACTATATTGAAAAATTTTATTTTCATATCCCGACCGGTATAGATTTAGCCAGCGAAACAGTCGGTGATATTTCCAATCTTTATACTGGCAGAGAAATAAATTTAGCGACTATTTCTTTTGGTCAAGGAGTGACGGTGACTCCTATGGGGATGCTTTCGGCCTTGTCAGCCATTGCCAACCAAGGTAGAATGATGCGGCCGTATATAGTTGATAAAATAGTTAAACCAGAGGGAGAAGAAATAAAAACAGAGCCGCAATTAATAAATCAAGTAATATCAAAAGAATCTTCTGAAGAATTATCTCAAATGTTGGTTAGTGTCACTGAAAATGGTTTTGGCAAACCGGTCCGTATAAGTGGTTATTCAATAGCCAGTAAAACAGGGACAGCCCAAATACCTGATTTTGAAAAAGGGGGGTATACAGACCAAACAGCCCAGACCCTTATTGGCTTTGCTCCGGCCTTTGATCCAAAGTTCGCTATTTTAATTAAATTAGAAAAACCGCAAGGGGTTCGCTTTGCCAGTGTTTCAATTAGCCCTGCCTTCAAAAGTTTAACAGAGTATTTATTAAACTATTTTGAAATTCCGCCTCAGTGATATGAAGATGAGAAAAATACTGCAATACATTTTAAAAATATTAGCCAAACTGGTTTTATTAAGGCATAAGCCGGTTGTTGTCGCTGTGACAGGCAGTGTTGGCAAAACAACCACCAAGGAAGCTATTTATTACGTCTTAAGAAAACAATTTCTGGTTCGCAGAAATTTAAAGAATTATAATAATGAAATAGGCGTTCCTTTGACAATTTTAGGGTCATATTCATCACCTGAAACTCTTTTTAGTCATATTTTCAGCTGGCTTAAAATATTTTTTAAAGCAATACTAACTATTATTAAAGATAAAAAATACCCTGAAATTCTAATTTTAGAGATGGGCGTTTCCAAGCCGGGGGATATGGAATACTTACTAAGTTTTGTTCCGGTAAAAGTCGGTATTTTTACAGCTATTGGTCAATTCCCGAGTCATATAGAGTTTTTTCCGGAGAAAGGCAGGTTAGTTCAGGAAAAAGCCCTTTTAATTAAATTAATTCCTAAAAACGGCTTGGCTGTTTTAAACTACGACGACTTATCAGTCAGGAGCGCAGGCGAAGAGCTGCCTGAAAAGATTAAAAAGATTTTTTATGGCTTCGGTTCGGGCGCTGATTTGCGGATAATGAATTATGAAATGAAAACAGATGATTTTATGGGCGGTGATTTTGGTATTAATTTTAAATTAGACCGCAAAGGCAGCGTCGTACCTGTTTTTTTAAATAAAATTCTGGGCGAGCAATATGCTTTTGCTTCTGCGGCGGCTGCCTCTGTTGGGCTTTTTTTCGGCCTTAATTTAGTGGAAATATCAACCGCCTTGAGAAAATACCGCGTTTTACCGGGCCGAACAAAAATTATTAAAGGCATTAAAGAGACGCGTATTATCGACGATAGCTATAATGCCGCTCCTTCTTCTACTATTGCCGCTATGGGAATTTTAAAAAAACTGCCCCTAAAAGATCCTTCTAGCAGAAAAATAGCTGCTTTGGGTGATATGCTGGAATTAGGGGAAGACACAGAAGCGGCTCATTGCTTAGTTGGCCAGAAAGCCGCAAAATCTGTTAATTTACTTTTTACAGTTGGCGAGAGAGCGCGCTTTATCGCTAACGAAGCAGAAAAGAACGGCTTGCCAAAAAAGAATATTTATAGTTTTTCCACCTCCAAAGAAGCGGCTTTATCTTTACAGAAAAAGTTAAATAAAGGGGACATTATTTTAGTTAAAGGGTCAAGGGGGATGAAAATGGAAGAGATAACAAGAGAAATTATGAGCCGGCCGGAAAAAGCAAAAAAGCTGCTTGTTTCTTAAAATAGACAAATCTGGCCGATTATGGTAAGCTTATTTTAAACGGCCCCATCGTCTAGTGGCCCAGGACATCGCTTTCTCAAGGCGAAAACCGGGGTTCGATTCCCCGTGGGGCTGCATAATTATCAGTCTAAATCACTGTCTGCCTTCAAGTAAGCATGATTCAGCAACGCGATTATGCCCGCCAAAGGCGGATACTCAAATCTCTGGCTAAATCAAAGATTTAGAAAGATTTGGTGAAAGGGGGTGAGAATCGATGGAAGAAAAACTAATAGGCAAAATTACTCATTACTTCACTAACATTGGAGTGGCTGTGCTTGAAATTACCCAGGGGGATTTAAAAGTGGGGGATAAAATTCATATAAAAGGAGCAACCAGCGACTTTGAACAAAAAATCAATTCAATGCAGATTGAACATGAAAAAATTGATAAGGCAAAAAAGGGGCAGGCGATAGGGCTGAAAGTGGAACAGCAAGCCAGAGAAGGCGATGAAGTTTATAGGGTTGCTGAATAAATCCTTCTTTGTTAATATATAAAGGTTGATATATAAAATTTAAAAATTAGGTCATTATCTCGGGCTTGTTTGTTCGGGGGAAATATTTTTTATAGCATTATGACAAAAACAATTGTTTTGTCGCTGATTATTGGTTTGCTGATCGGGCTTTTACCGGCTGTTGCTTTAATGCAGAGTCAAGAGCAGGCAAAGCAAAAGTGGCAAAACGCTCTTCAATCGCGGCAGACAGCCGCTAATAAATATCAGCAGGACAGAGGGAATTATCTTAGCAACAGATCGCCGGCCAACGAGCAAAAATACATTAATTCTGCCAAAAAAATGTTTTTAGCCGCTTTAGACGAAGCCGAAGCGTGGTTGGAGTGGAGAAAAACCGCTGACCAAGCCAACTCGGAAATTCCTGATAATATAAAGGAAAGCATTAAGAATGCCGTTGACGCTAATCTGGCTAAAATTGATCCGCTTAGAGTTGAAGTAAGAGAAGTAACTTCTCAACTGGAGGGACAAGCTGTCTTTTTAAGAATGCTTTCCAGATGGACAGAATTATTGGCTGATGTAGCCAGAAATACCGGCTATCTTTGGGTTTACCAAGTGGAACAAAGAATAGAAACAACCGAGAGATATGAGTCTCAACTAAGAGAAAAGGTTAAATATTCTCCAAACAAGAGCGATTTGATAAATAAGCTTAATTTGGCAAAAAACGAGATAGCCAGCGCCAAAAACAATGTTAGTTTGGCCAACACCGCTTACAATTTAGTCGTAATGGGAGGCATCCCCTTAATACCGATTACAAAATTTGTTGAAGGAAACGATTATTTGCGTCAGGCAAAACTTAATCTGCTTAACGCTCACAGCCAGCTAGAATTTGTCTATAATGCAACCTTATAAAATTTCACCAGGCCCGTCCTCGCAATAATAAAATATGAAAAAAATATTAATAATTATTGGCTTAATAATATTGGCGGTAGTTATCGCCGCCTTAGTAAAAAAATACGAACCAACCGAGAGTTTTTTGGACTCCGACAGTTCTAATAGAAAAAAAGAAGAAACAGAGGAAGTCAGCCAAGAGGGACTCAACCAATTAAAAGCTAATATAGAGGAGTTGGAATTTGAAGATGTTCCTCCCTTAGAATAAGCTTATCCGAAAGACAAATTTTTACAAAGAGCTATTTTTTTAAAAAAAATATACGGACAAAAAAAAACCGAAACAACAAACGAAGAAAGCCGTTCCTTAGAAATGCCCTTAATGGGCAAAAAAGATGTTTTTTTTTTAAGAAGGAAGAGAATCTTGTCAATCTTTTGGAAGGGATGGGCATGAATGAATATGTCCGAGTGGAAAAATCATTGGATAAACCAGTTCTTTTAAAGCGACTGGAAGAAGATGAAAAATTAATGGACAAAACAGAGGCGACAATAGAACAACATGAATTTTTCTATGTCCAGCCGGCCAAGGCAAAGTTTGTCAAAAAGGAGGTTGAAGAACTGAAAAAAGTTCTTTAAAAAAACAATTGGCAGCTGCCCCGCCTTATCAATATTTTTTTTGACTGTCTCTCGGGGCCGAGATACATCAGAAATTTGTTTGTGTAAGGCGGGGTTTTTCTTTTGTTGGTAAATGTTGTAAAATAGAATTAGAATAACTAATTCTGTTTTTTTATGATTAAAAAGAAAGCGTGGCATAGTTTTTCTATTAAAAAAACGCTTAGGGAAATAGATTCGCGGTCAACCGGCCTGACAGAAAAAGAAGCGAAAGAAAGATTGAAAAAGTTTGGATTAAACACCCTTCCTCAAGAAAAACCGCCATCCAAATTTAAATTATTTTTCAACCAAATTAAAAGCCCGTTAATTTATATTCTTCTTATCGCCGGCATAGTTACTCTGGTTTTAGGAGAATATACCGACTCTATCGTCATCTTTGGCGCGGTTTTTTTAAATACTATTGTCGGTTATTTTCAGGAAAAAAAAGCTAACCAAGCCCTAAGAGAACTAAAGAGAGTATTGCAAACAAAAGTCATTCTTCACCGTAGCGGGAGGCAAAAAGAAGTTTTGCAAAAAGATGTGGCTCTCGGCGATATAGTTTTTTTAAGAGCCGGCAACAAAGCGCCGGCTGATTGCAGAATTATACAAGCACATAATTTAAAAATAAATGAAGCGGCGCTGACTGGCGAATGGCTTCCGGCAACCAAAAAAACAGAAGAGATGCCGCCGGATGCAACTTTAGCTGACAGAGATAATATGGCTTTTATGGGGACTGTTGTTGAAAGCGGCTGGGGCAAGGCGGTAGTTGTTTCAACCGGCATTAAAACAGCTATTGGCGAAGTAGCTAAAATTCTCAAAGAGGAAAAAGAAAAAAGAACCCCATATCAAAAAAAGCTATCCCGCTTTAGCAAAGTTCTTGGATTAATTATTGTTGTTATTTCTTTGGCAATTTTTATTGAAGGTATTTTAGCAGGCGTTCGCTTTGTTGAAATGTTTGCCATATCAGTGGCAGTGGCAGTGGCGGCTATCCCCGAAGGTCTGCCTGTGGCTATGACAGTAATATTGGCCATTGGCATGGAGAGGATTTTAAAAAGAAAGGGGTTAGTTAGAAAACTTGCCTCGGCCGAAACACTGGGGAGTACATCAATTATTTTAACCGACAAAACAGGCACTTTAACAGAGGCAAAAATGAGGATAGCTGGTATTTTCACCGGGACAAAAGAACTGCTCAATGATGGATATAAATTTGATAAAAAAATTGCCAAAGATAGTAAAGATTCTCATATGCAGGCCTTAAGAATAGCCACTTTATGCAACGAATCATTTATTGAAAATTTTGAAGACCCGACAGAAAAATGGATTATCCGCGGGAGGCCGACAGAAAAAGCGCTCCTTTTGGGGGGGATTCAGGCCGGGCTTTCCAGAAAAGAGCTGTTAAAAGAACAGCCCATTATTGATCATTTACTCTTTGACCCGGGTTATCAGTACGCTATGAGCCTGCACAAATTAAACAAAGAAAAAAACGCTCTTTATATAGTTGGTTCTCCTGACAAGCTCTTAGAAATGTCTTCTTGTCTTTATAATGACGGAAAAAAAGAAAAGCTTCTTTTGTCTGATTTTGAAAAATTAAAAGAAAAATATAATCAACTCACCCAAGATGGTTTGCGTGTTTTAGCCGCTGGCTACCGTGAGACAAAAGATAAAGAAATAAACAGAAAAAAGGAGGAAAAAAACAAATCAATGGTTTTTGTCGGTTTTCTTGCTCTTCATGATCCTATCAGAAAAGGGACTAAAGAGGTAATGGAAATATGCCGCAAAGCAGGGATGAAGCCGATTATTCTTACTGGCGACCATAAGTTAACAGCTTTAGCAGTGGCGAACAAGCTTGGTTTTAAAATTAAGGAGAAGAACGTTTTAGAAGGAAAAGACCTTTATAATATATCAGATAAAAATTTAATAAAGAAAATAAAGGATATCCATGTTTTTGCCAGAGTGGAACCAACCCATAAATTAAGGGTTGTCCAGGCCTGGCAGGGAAAAGGCGAGGTTGTTGCCATGACAGGAGACGGCATCAACGACGCCCCAGCATTAAAAAGAGCTGATATCGGGTTGGCTCTGGGGTCCGGCACTGATGTGGCGAAAGAATCATCTGATTTAGTTCTTTTGAATGATAATTTTAGTATTATTGTTGCTGCTGTAGAAGAGGGGAGAGCTATTATTGATAATATTAGGAAAGTAATAACATACTTGCTTTCTGACAGCTTTGCTGAAGTAACTTTAATTGGTGTTAGTTTGCTTTTAGGATGGCCCTTGCCGGTTTTAGCTGTACAAATTTTATGGGTTAATTTAATTGAAGACGGGCCAATGGGTATTGCTTTGGCTTTTGAGCCGAAAGAAAAAGATATAATGAAGCAGAAGCCGAAAAGCTATAGTTTATTTCTTTTAAACAAAGAAATGAAAACATTAATATTTATTATTGGCTTTATAACGAACTTTTTGCTTTTAGGGCTCTTTTTCTATTTATTAAAATACAGTAATTATGAAATAGAGCATATTCGTTCTATTGTTTTTGCCGGCTTAACAATTAGTTCCTTATTCTATATTTTTTCCTGTAAAAGCCTAAGAAGAAATTTGTGGAAAATTAATCTTTTATCTAATAAATTTATGATTTACGCTTGGTTTTTTGGTATAGTTATGCTTGTTTCGGCCTTTTATCTGCCAATTTTCCAAACACTTTTAAAAACCGTTCCTTTAAATTTATTTGATTGGGGATTAATTTTGGGCTTGGGTATTATAAATGCAATCCTTATTGAATTAACTAAATATTATTTTATTGCCAGACGCCAAACATAAAAAATGTTTTTTCATCTTTTTATTTTCATTCTTTCATTTATTATTCTGGCTCTTTCCAGCGGCTGGTTGGTAAAATCACTTTCTAAAGTGGCTAGCTTTTTAAGCTGGAAAGAATTTGTTGTTGCTTTTTTTACTATGGCTTTAGCCGGGGCTATTCCTAACTTATCAGTCGGCATTAGTTCTGCTCTCCATAAAATTCCCCATCTTTCTTTCAGCGAAATTTTAGGCGGCAATATTGTTGATTTAACATTAGCCGTTGCTTTAGCAACATTAGTTTCAAAAAAAGGCCTAACGCTCCCAAGTAAAACAGTCCAAGGAAGCGGTATTTTTACCCTTATTATTGCCCTTCTGCCTTTAGTTTTAGTTTCTGACGGAAAATTATCCCAGACAGACGGCTTAGCTTTAATTTTAGTTTTTCTCTTATATATTTACTGGCTTTTCTATAAAAAAGAAAGATTTTCTAAAGCGTATAATGCAACCAAAGAAAAAGTAACTTTAAAAGGAATATTTAGAAATGTCGGTTTGATGTTTTTATCTTTGTTTCTGCTTCTTTTAGCCGCAGAAGGGATTGTCCGATCAGCTACTTTTTTTTCCGAGCTTTGGGGATTGCCCTTGGCTTTAATCGGTCTTTTGGTAGTTGGTTTAGGCAACGCTTCGCCGGAGATTTTTTTTGCTATTCAGGCGGCTAAAAAGGAGGAAGATTGGCTAACAGCGGGGGATTTAATGGGGTCGGTTATTGTCACGGCTAGCTTAGTTTTAGGCATTGTTGCTGTGATTGAGCCGGTTAGTATCGCTAATGTTTCTCCTTTTGTTATAGCTAGATTCTTTTTGGTTATTTCAGCTGTCTTTTTTCTTTTATTTATGAGAACAGGCAAGAGTATTACTAAAAAAGAAGCTATTTTTTTATTGTTTATCTATTTATCCTTTATCGCGGCAGAAGTTTTGTTTAGCTAAATTTATCCCAATCCATATTGACAGAACAGCATACCCTATGCTATTAGGTTCTATATCTGAGCCGCCGAAGAATTAAAAGGGATAGAAATGGAATCTATCCCTTTTTGATTTGCCTCATTAATGCTTTTTATGCTAAATTATACCTAATGCAGGATGCGCTTATTCCTCTTTTAATTTTAATTTTTATCGCCTTGGGGGTAATAGTTTTTTTATTACTGCGGAAAAAAGACAATAACGCTGACAACCAGTCAGTTTTAATGCTCCAAGAGCAGATAAACCAATTAAGCCAAGTTTTAGACAGTAAATTATCTGATTCAACAAAGGCAATTCAGACTCAGTTTAGCCAGAGCGCTAAAATTGTCAGAGATGTAACAGAGAGATTGACTAAACTTGATGATACCAACAAACAAGTAGTCGGCTTTGCCCAGCAATTGCAATCATTGGAAAATATCTTGAAAAATCCCAAGCAACGTGGTATTTTAGGAGAGTATTATTTAGAAACTGCTTTAAAAAATATACTGCCGCCAAACGCTTATCAACTGCAGTATGAATTTGATGACGGCGATATTGTTGACGCGGTCATTTTTGTTAAAGATAAAATTATTCCTATTGATTCCAAGTTTTCCTTAGAGAACTACAACAGGATTGTTCAAGAGGGGAGTGAATCAGAAAAACAACAGCTGGAAAAGCAGTTTAAAATAGATTTAAAAAACAGAATTGACGAGACAGCAAAATATATTAAGCCCAGCAAAGGAACGGTTGATTTTGCCTTAATGTTTATTCCATCAGAGTCCATTTATTATGATTTGCTGATAAGTAAAATAGGGACAATAAAAGTTAATACCAGAGATTTAATAGAATACGCTGTCAGAGATAAAAGAGTAATGATTGTTTCTCCTAATTCCTTCCACGCTTATTTACAAACAATTTTACAAGGGCTAAAAGCTCTTCAAATTGAAGAATCAGCCAAAGAAATTAGAAGGGGAGTGGAAATGCTTGACCGCCATTTAAAAAGCTATGGCGATTATTGGAGGAAAGTCGGCAATAATTTATCAACTACGGTTAATATGTATAATCAAACTAACAAAGAATGGAGTAAAATTGGAAAAGATGTGACTAAAATAACAGAAAAAGAGGCAGAAATGCTGGAAGGGGAAATGAAGGAAGTAGATAAACCAAAAATAGAGTAAAAATATGTTGGCAGTAATTAAAACAGGCGGAAAACAATATTTAGTTTCGCCAAAAGATAAAATTAAAATAGAAAAACTGGATGCCGAAGAGGGCAAAGAAATAAACTTTAGCGAGGTTTTGTTAATTTCCAAAGGAAAGACAATAAAAATTGGCTATCCCTTAGTTAAAGGCGCCAAAGTTAAAGCAAAAGTAATAAAGCAGGACAGAGCTAAAAAAATAATTATTTATAAATACAAAGCTAAAAAACGCTACAAAGTAAAAAAAGGCCATCGCCAGCCCTTTACCGAAGTAGAAATATTAAATATTTTATCTTCTCCCCAAAAAAGCGCTAGTTAGGGTGTTTTCATCAAGGTATTCCAAGTCACTGCCGGTAGATAAGCCGCGAGCCAAGCGGCTTATTTTTGTCCCCGAGGACTTTAATAAGCGTTCAATATAAAAGGTGGTAGTATCTCCCTCTGTTGTCGGGGAAAGAGCAAAAATTATTTCTTTTGTAAGAGGCTGTTTTTTCTCAATGCGGCTGGCCAATTCTTTAATTTTTAAATCATTGGGGCCAATACCGCTTGACGGAGAAATTAACCCGCCTAAAACATGATAAAGGCCGTTGTATTGTTTTGTTCTTTCAATAGGCGGAATATTTAAAACATTTTCCACCAGACATATTATTGAGTTATCTCTTTTTTTGTCTTGGCAGACAGAACAAAGCTGATTTTCTTTTTCAGCTATATTAAAACAATTACGGCAAAGTTGGATTTGCCCTTTAATTTCTTTGATTGAGCCAGCTAAAAGATTTAATTCTTTCTGGTCTTGGTTAAGCAGAAAAAAAACAAGCCGGGCAGCCGCTCTGGGACCGATATCAGGCAGTTTTGATAATTGGTTGATTAAGTTTTGGATTGATTGAGGAAACATTATTCTTCAATATGCCTTTCTAAATTTTTAAAGCTAACTTGGCTCTCATTAAAGTATAGTTCAACTTTGCCAATGGGTCCGTTTCTGTGTTTGGCAATAATGACATCGGCAACATTTTTTCTTTCTGTATTAGGCCTGTCTTTGTCTTCTCTATAGATAAACAAGACAACGTCGCTGTCTTGCTCAATGCTCCCGGAGTCGCGCAAGTCAGAAAGTTTAGGAATAGATGGAGAGCGGGATTCCACTGCTCGGGAAAGCTGGGAAAGAGCCAAAACAGGAATACTTAATTCGCGGGCCAAGGTTTTCAGGCCGCGGGAAATTTCTGTCACTTGCTGGACAGGAGAATCGCTGGGATTTCTCGGCTGTATCATTTGCAAATAGTCAATAACAATTAATCCCAAATTATGTTCTGCCTGCAGGCGTCTAGCCATTGCCCTCATATGTAAAACCGTTGCTGAAGGAGTGTCGTCTATAAAAAGGGAAGCGGCAGACAGTTCATCCATTGCCTGCTGGATGCGTTGGAAATCATTATCCGGTCCTTCTCCTGACAAACGCCCTGTTCTCATCCGCCAAGAATCAACTTCTGCTTGAGCGCAAATTAAACGATCAACTAGTTGTTCTTTTGACATTTCCAAACTGAAAAAACCAACTGGAATTTTGCTTTTTAAAGCAATATTTCTGGCTAAATCAAGGGCTAGGGTTGTTTTGCCAAGGCTTGGTCGGGCGGCTAAAGTGATTAAGTCAGACGACTGGAACCCGGAAAGAAAATTATCTAAATCAATAAAGCCAGTGGGAATACCGCGAGTTGCTTCATCACCTCTGTGAAGTTTGTCTATTCTTTCAAAAGCTTCTTCTAAAGCGTCTTTAATTTGTAGAAACTTCTTGCTAATTGAATCTTTTGAAATGGAAAATATTTTCTGTTCCGCTGTGTCAACCAGCGTTTCTACATCTTCTGTTTCCTGATAACTTAATTCTGTAATTTGATGCGATGTTTCTATTAAATCCCGCAGTGTTTTTTTATGTTTGACAATTTTAGCATAATAGAGAATATGGGCGGCAGTCGGCACTGCGTTAACTAATTCTGTTAAATATCCACTTCCGCCAATTTCCTCCAAAACGCCCTTATCTTCCAAACGGCTGGTTAAGCTCAATAGATCAATTGGTTCGTTTTTCTCATAAAGATCTACCATTGCCTGATATATGCTGTTGTGTATCCCGCGGTAAAAATCTCCCGGCCTGATCATATCAATTATTTTAAAAACAGCTTCCTTATCAAGCATAAGTGACCCGAGAACGCATTGTTCTGCCTCTATATTCTGCGGCGGCAAACGGCCTTCCGAACTGTCCGTTTTGTTTGTTTTTTTAAGATTTGGCATATTAAGCACATTAAAAAGGAGGCGACCCTCCTATATTTTATCTAAACAAGAATTTACCCGCAAGAAGATATCTTGTGGTTATTTTGGGGAAATCTCCGGCCCTTTTTTAGTATCTTTTATCTTAAATCCTTTTTTAATAATTACTTCTCTAACTCTGTCTGATTCCTGCCAATTTTTGCTTTCTCTGGCTTTTTCTCTTTGTTGGGCCAGTTTTTTAATTTCTTGGGGAATAATAACTTTTTCTTTTTTTATTTTTTCTAATTTAAGGCCAAGAACTTTATCAAAATCCAGTATTGTTGCCAGTTTATCCTTATTTTTTATTTTTGATTTTAAAACTTCTTGTAAAACAACCAAGGTCTGCGGAGAATTAAAATCATCAGATATTTTTTCAGTAAACTTCTCTTTGTATTCTTTATTGATCCTGCCCTTTTTAGCCCCTAATTGTCTGATTTCACCCCTTATCTTATTCAACCCCCTTTGAGCGGATTCCATAGCTCCCCATGTAAAATTTTGTTTAGAGCGATAATGGGCCTGCAGGAACAAATAGCGAAGAGAAAGGGAGTTAAATCCTTTTTCTTTTATACCGCTTAAGCTGTATGTTGTCCCTTCTGATTTGGACATTTTTTTATTGTTAACCAGTAAATGCTCGTTATGAAGCCAGTAATTGACGAATTTTACTCCATTGGCAGATTCTGATTGGGCTATTTCATTGGTGTGATGAACGGGGATATGTTCTATGCCACCCATATGAATATCAATGGTCCCCCCTAAATATTTTTTAGCCATTGTTGAACATTCAATATGCCATCCAGGAAAGCCACTGCCCTTTGAAACTAAAGAAGAATTAAAAGGAGAGGGCCAGTACTGCAAAGCGTTTTTATGCTTTCCAGCTTTAAAGAACCAAAGGGCAAAATCAGCAGGATTTTTTTTGTCAGGATCTAAAACATCTCCCTTGCCCGCCCCTTTTATTTTCTCTTCAATCTTCTGGCCGGAAAGCTGGCTGTAATTTTTAACTTTGGAAGTGTCAAAGTAAACAGCTAATTGCGTAGTGTAGGCGGAACCTTTTCCCAAAAGAGTTTTAATCATTTTAATCATTTCATTGATGCATTCGGTAGCTTTTGGCTTGTATGTCGGCTCTAAAAAATTTAATTCCTTAGCGTCTTTTTCAAAAATTCTAATGTATTTTTGAGCAATTTCCCGTGGAGCCAATCCTTCCTTTCGCGCCGTCTTTTCTATTTTATCCTCTCCTTCATTTTCATCGCTTGTTAAATGTCCAACGTCAGTATAGTTTCTGGCAGATTTTACTTTGCATCCTAAATACTTTAGCGTTCTTATAATAAAATCGCCGCAAAAAAACCCGCGCATATTCCCGATATGCTGGGTCCAGTAAACCGTCGGCCCACAATGATAAAAGGTAACCAATCCCTTATCAATAGGGGAAAATTCCTCCTTCTGCCGAGTTAGAGTATTATATACCTTTAAAGCCATTTTTTTCTCTTAAAATAGATAACCATAATTATGGTTACTATTGCCATGGCAATCAGAATTACCAACCAAGTATAGACATTCTCCCTGACAATAGGGATGTTATCAAAGATGTTCATCCCAAAAAACCCAACTATAACGCTTAAAGGGAAGGTAATAAAAGAAACAACTGTTAGAATTTTAACAATATCGCTTAATTTATAGGAAAGAAGAGAATTATTGGTTTGGTCAATGGAATTTATTAATTCTTGATGATTTTCTAAAACGGTTAAAACGCGGCTGTTGGAGCCAACAACTTCTTTAACTAAGGGTTTTAGTTCTTGGTTAAAAAAACGAGGTGTTTTTTCTTCTAAAATTTCCAGCACTGTTGCTTGCGGCTTAACAGCTTTTCTAAAACCAATTAAATCTTTTTTAACCAGAGCAATTTGTGAAAGCATTTCTCTTTCTTTACCCTGAAATACTTTTTTTTCAATTTTATCAATCCTTTCTGAAATTTTATCTAAAAGAGGCAAACGAGCATCAATCAGCCAGTCTAAAAGACCTAAAAGCAAATGCCCATTGCTTTTGAAATGTTGATCGCGGTAATATGTTCTTTTTTTGCAATTATTAAAAAATTCTTCAAGAGCTGGAATTTTGCCGCTGTGGCTGGTGATTAAGGTGTTAGCAGTAATAATAAAATCTAATTCAACTAATTTTACCCCCTTTTTATCAGAATTAAGAATAGGGAATTGGAGGACTATAAATAGTTGTCCGGGATACTCTTCAATTTTTGGACGATGAACAGAGGGCAGAAGCTGGCGGATAATAAAAGGGTGGAGATGAAATCTCTCTTTAATTCCATTAAGATCTCTTTCTTTGGGGTTATTTATATCAATCCAGCTGATCCCATTATCAATAATTGTTTGCATATATTTTTCTATTTAGGATCGCCTTAAACGAGCTTTTGCCGCTCAAAGCGCCCTCCTTTAATTAAAATAATATTTTACAAATCATTTACATTTTATCATATTTTGAGGAAAAGAGCCAAGTTTGCTGGAAAAATGAAGAAATAAAAGAGCCCAAGATATTTTCGTCTTGGGCCCAATAGGGTGCTTTTGGAGAAAGGGCGGATGATTAAAAAGTTTCTTCATGCGGAGAAACTCTTTTGAATCTCATGAGCCTTAATATTCGTCTCCGAGCGCCCACTGCCTCGCGAGAAATACCCAATTCTCCGGCCAGCTGACGGTCATTCATTTTTTGCCAGTTTGACTTAAGAAACTCCAGTTTATCGCTCGGCCAATAAGGCGATTGCCGGGAAAGCCATTTGCCGTGGCAGGACCGACGGCAGAAAAAATACTTCTGCGAAGGCTTGATAAACGACTTGCGCCGCTCAAATGGCTCGCCGCAGCCAGAACATATTTTTTGAACAACTTCTGGACGGGAGTAAACCAACGCACTATCAATGCCAAGCCGTTCAGCTTGATCCTTAATAGTATAGACAGAAATTTTCATTTTCTGCGAAAGAGGAGAAGCGCCGTTCTCTTTTTTTAGAGCCGCTTCCAACCACTCTTTATCTGCCAACTCTGGCCTACTATGCCTGTTAGCATACCAAAGAGGACTTTTTTCTTTTGCTCCTCCCAAGTCATTGACCAACTGAGAAACCCGCTCTCTGCTAATACCAAACTGACGCGCTACATCTGTTTGGGTGAGGCCGCCGTGGGTAAGAATATTTTCCAGCCATTTAGGGTTAATTCGCGCTTTTTTTCTTGTTTTTTTCCGTTTGAGCCCCAAGGATAATCTCCTGTACCGCGCTTGGACGCGAGTTAATCCGAGGTGTTGAGCTATTTCGCCATCTCCCATTTTTTGCCAGTTTTCCTTAATAAAGACATCTTCCTTTTTTCTGGAGACAGAAGAAGTCTTTTTCATCAAGGCCAGTCCCTTTTTCAGAGCCTGCTCAACTACTTCTTCCGGCGGTAAATCCAGCTTTTCTGAAACAGCTACCGCTTTCTTATAAAGCTTTTCTTTTACCATAAATCTCGGCATTTCTTACCTCCTTTTATATTTTGATGTTAACGAACTTTTAAAAAATTAAGGTATATGCAAACAAAACGGCGCAGAGTATAATTAAAATTATAGATGGTGAATTATAAATAGTCAAGTTGAAATGAGAAATAACTGTTTGACATTGTTTCTAAAAATGATTAAACTATTTAAAAATGGCTAAAGAAAAGATTACTTATCAGACAGAAGGAGAAGGGGATAAGAAAGACCAGATTAAAAAATTAAAAAATAAACTGAAAAGCTGTCAAAAGGAAAAGGAGGAGTATTTAACTCTAGCCCAAAGAGCCAGGGCTGATTTGATCAATTACCGTCGAAGGCAGGAAGAAGCAGTAGAAGAGATGAGAAAATATAGTCAAGTAAATTTAATAAGAGAAATTCTTTCTGTTTTAGACAGCTTGGCAATCGCCGGAAAAGAAAACAAAGATGTTTTAAAAATTAAAGAACAATTGGAAAAAGTTTTGGCAGATACAGGGGTAAAAGAAATAAAAAGCAGGGGGGAAAAATTTAATCCAGAAATTCACGAAGCGGTTGAACAGGTTAAATCAGAAGAAAAAGAAGGAATGATTGCAGAAGAAATACAAAAAGGATATTTCTTAAATGGTAAAGTGATAAGGCCGAGCAGAGTTAGAGTGGCCAAGTGAATTTTTTAAATTTTAATTAAATAAAGAGATAAAAAAAACTAACAGTCAAATTACCGAGGGTCGTATAAACGGCCGTAGGAAAATAAGCTGTTAGCAAAATATTTTATGCCTATTAAATGGAAACCATTCAGGGATTTAGAAAGATCTTTTCCTGCGCCTAATATGCCTGCGCCTGGCGCGCCCGGACAAGAGGAAGATAACTGGGTTCCTTTTGTCCCTCATTCCAGGGCGGAGGAGCCGGCTGTTGATATTTATCAGGATAAAAAGAACCTTTATGTTGAAGTTTCTTTAGGCGGCATTAAGC
The DNA here is from genome assembly GCA_964420115.1 of uncultured Candidatus Saccharibacteria bacterium. Classification (GTDB taxonomy): domain Bacteria; phylum Patescibacteriota; class Minisyncoccia; order Portnoybacterales; family UBA2143; genus CAYQQO01. The sequence continues at coordinate 59,700 of CAYQQO010000002.1, forward strand.
CGGAAAATGTTGAAGTTTCCGTTGAAGATAATACTCTGACCATTCAAGGAAAAAGCCAAGAAAAAAAAGAAGTTAAAGAAAGAGATTATTTGAAAAGAGAAATTGTTAAGGGGAGCTTCCACAGGGTTATCAGGCTCCCGTCGGAAGTAAAAGAAAGCAAGGCCTCTGCTGAAAGTACAGGCGGAATACTGAAAATCACTATCCCCAAGACAGACAAACCAGCTGCTGAAACAAAGAAAATCCCTATTAAAATAAAGTAACGGCGGATAATATATAACAGCAATTTACGAAAGCAATTGTTGTTAGTTATCCGTTGTTTTGTAAATTATGAGTAAAATAATTGGCATTGATTTGGGTACTTCTAATTCAGCCGCTTCTGTTGTTGAAGCGGGCAAACCGACAATAATCCCTTCAGCTGAAGGAACGGTTGTCGGCGGAGGCAAGGCCTTCCCTTCGTATATCGCTTTTGACAAAGAAGGAAATTTGTTAGTTGGCGAGCCGGCCAGAAGACAGGCGGTAACCAACCCGGAAAATACTATTACCGCCTTTAAGAGAAAAATGGGAACAAAAGAAAAAATTTCTTTAGGCGGCAAGGAATATACCCCTCAACAGCTTTCCGCTTTTGTTCTGCAAAAAATAAAAAAAGACGCCGAGGCCTATTTAGGCGGAGCGGTCTCCAAGGCGGTTATTACTGTCCCTGCCTATTTTAACGACTCGCAAAGGCAGGCGACAAAAGACGCCGGCGCTATTGCCGGTCTGGAAGTAGTAAGGATTATTAACGAGCCAACTGCCGCTTCTTTGGCTTACGGCATTGATAGGGCCGGCCAGGAAGAAAAAATACTTGTTTTTGATTTTGGCGGCGGCACTTTGGATGTGACAATTATGGATTTTGGCGATGGTGTTTTTGAAGTCAAGGCGACTTCCGGCGACACCCAGCTGGGGGGGACGGATATGGACGAACTTTTAGTTGAATATATTTCTGAAGAATTTAAAAAAGAAAACGGGGTTGACATAAAACAAGACAAAACAGCTCTCCAACGCCTGAAAGAGGGAGCTGAAAAAGCAAAAATTGAACTTTCTTCCACTTTAGAAACAGATATAAATCTCCCTTTTATCAGCGCTGATTCAAGCGGTCCAAAACATTTGGCAATGAAAATTAGCCGGGCCAAGTTGGAAGAACTGGTTAAGCCGATTATTGAAAAATGCAAGGAGCCATTAGAGCAGGCACTAAAAGACGCCAAAGCAAGCTCTGATGATATCACCAAAATTATTTTAGTCGGCGGGCCGACAAGAATGCCGACTGTTCAGAGTTTCGTGGAAGAATACGCCGGCAAAAAAATTGAAAGAGGCATTGATCCAATGGAGTGTGTGGCGATAGGAGCGGCTATCCAGGGAGCAGTTTTAGGCGGAGAAATGAAAGACGTTCTTTTGCTTGATGTTACTCCCTTAACATTGGGGATTGAAACTTTAGGCCAAGTTATGACACCCTTAATTGAAAGAAATACAACCATCCCGGCTTCTAAAAAACAAATCTTTTCAACAGCCGCTGACAACCAGCCCTCTGTGGAAATTCATATCCTTCAGGGGGAAAGGCCGATGGCCGGAGACAACCGAACGCTCGGCCGCTTTATGCTAGACGGTATCCCTCCCGCGCCAAGAGGAGTGCCGCAAATTGAAGTGACTTTTGACATTGACGCCAACGGCATTTTAAATGTCAAAGCTAAAGATAAAGCGACAAACAAAGAGCAGTCAATTACTATTACTGACTCCTCATCCCTTTCTAAAGAAGATATTGAAAAAATGAAGCGGGAAGCAGAAGCCCATGCCGAAGAAGACAAAAAGAAAAAAGAATTAATTGAGACGAAAAATCAGGCAGAAACCTTAATTTTTTCAACTGAAAAAGCATTAAAAGAAGCAGGGGATAAGGTCAAGCCGGAAGATAAAAAGGAAGTAGAAGAAAAATTGGAAGCGCTTAAAAAAACAAAAAACGAAAGCGAAATAGAGCCGCTTAAGAAAGCAACCGAGGAATTATCGCAGGTGATTCAGAAAATTGGCGCTCAATTATACCAAAAAGTTGAAGAAGAAAAAAAAGAGCAGTCAGAGCCGGAAATAAAAGGAGAAGATAAGGGTAATAAGGAAAAAACAGTAGAAGGGGAGTACGAAGAGGTAAAGGAGAAATGACATTAACAAAATCGCGGTATCAGTGATAATCTTAAATGTGAGAAGCACATAACAATGAAACGGTGGCCTTTTTTTAACGGTGGCCTTTTTTAAGGGAACTCTAAAGATAACCTCTGATAATATTGCTAACAAATGGCTGTCTGGCAGGAAACATGCCAGGACATTTTTTGTTGAGAATGCCCTTGGACGTTTCTATCCAAAAAAAACACACTGAAGTGTCATTAATGGTTGACGCAATGATTAATATTTTAGATGACTTATTTGATAAACAAATGAACAAACAAAAAAAGGATGTACATTATAGAATTTTTACGGGCTTTTTCTCTGTGTAACATGCTGTGTAAGATGTATAATCCTATCTCAAGGGCGCAAACTTCAATGGCTCACTATTTTGATGAATTAATTTCTTTGGTGGCTGTGGAACAAGTGTACGGCAGTAAAATTGCTCAAGAAAAAGATAAAAAAGAAACATTAAGGTGGTTGAGGAACCCTTAGAATAGCATTTTTTCCTTAATTTTTTGCTGGTCGATTATTATAAAATTTTGGATATTCAAAAGTATTTTTAGATGGGAGAAATATTTAGAATAGTTTGGCGAGAATTTATTTACGGTGGCCACTTACAATCATTAGGGGCTGCCAGCATTATTTTTGTTTCGGCTATTTTGCTAGAGCTCCCGGTTACTTTAGATTGTTTAATTATTTCTTACTTATTTTTTTACCCCTTATATTTATATAATCGTTTTAAGGAAATTGATATTGATTTTTTGACCAATCCACACAGATCTAAGCATTTAAGTACTTATCTTAGGTATATCCCCTCAATTCTTTTACTTAATTTAATATTGGTATTCATTGGTCTTATTTATTTCAGCAATTCAGAAACTTTGCTTTTTGCATTTGTTTTAATTGCTCTTGGTCTGCTTTATACAACCATATTTAAGGGGCTGACGGAAAAATTATTTCTTTTTAAAAATCTTTATGTTGCTCTTTTTTTTGCGGCTTTGGTTTTTTTCTTTTTAATTTATTATAGATATTATTTAGATAATTTTTTGATAGCTAAGGCGGTTATTTTATCGGTTTTTGTGTTCTTTAAAGCTCTAATTATGCAAATTTTCTTTGATTTGAAAGATATAGAGAGTGATAGAAAAAAGAGATTACGGACTCTGCCTATTATTATGGGGAAAAAATCCACCCTTAAAATTCTTAAAACATCAACTCTTTTAGTTGGCATTCTGATTCCCTTTTTATCTTCTGTTTATTTTAATATTCTTCCTTTATTTTTCTTAATGCTTATTTTAACAATCCCATTTAATTTTTATTCTTTTTATTTATCTAAGAGAAATAAATATAGTGGTTATATTATTGGAAGTGGAGAGTTTGTTTTGTGGTCAATTTTAATTCTAATCGGTAAATTTCTCATATAATGGATTTTTCTTTTTTTAATAAACTAATTGTATTTTTAATTGACATCATTGCTGTTTGGATCGGTGTTTTAGTTTGTTCTAGCAAGCCCAGAAAAAAAATAAATTGGATATTTATATTGATGGTTATTTTGATGCTTTTCTGGGTTAACTTTGCTTTTTTTGCTAGGTTGGTTGGCGCAGCTAACTTTTCTTTATCTTCTTTATTTCTTAAAATCGCTTGGTTTGTGACGCCTCTCTTCTTTGTTTTTCTATATTTTTTAGTGGTTTATCTCATTGAACAGGAGAAAAAGTACAGGGTTTTAAGTGTTTTTGTTTCGGTGTTCGGCATTACAGCAACTCTTGTTACGGGATTTAGTAATTTAGTTATTGATGATCTCATATTTATTAATGGTGATTTGACTATAGCATATGGGAAAGGAATGTTTCCTTTCTTGGGAATAATTTTCTTTTTAATATGTACGACACTTTATCCTTTAATAAGAACATATTTGAAATCTTCATCAGAAGAAAAGAAGGAAAAGTTGGAATATTTATTGATAGGAATTTTTATATTTTATCTCGGTAATTTTATATTTAATATTTTCTTTCCGATATTTCTAGGTATATCCCGTTTGTATTATTTTGGTGACTATTCTGCTATATTTTTAATAGGTCTGACTGGTTATGCGATCACTAAAAAACAACTTTTTGGAATAAGGGTAATTTTGACTCAGCTTTTAGTCGGAGCGATAGCTATTTTACTTCTTTGGCAGGCTGTTGTTGTAATTCCTAATTGGTTTGAATTTTCGTGGAAGATTATTTTATTTTTACTCTTTTTAGTTTTTGGCTATCTTTTATTTCGCAGTGTCAGAGAAGAAATTAAGCGCCGCGCCGAACTCCAGCAACTCTATCTTAAGGTAGACAAACTATCCAAAGCTAAATCCGACTTTATTTCCATTGCTTCTCATCAGTTAAGAACTCCTGTTTCAGTTATTAAGGGTATTGTTTCTATGATAAAAGAGGGTGATTTTGAAAAGTTAGCCAAGGAGAAAAAAGAAAGGTTTATTAATAATTTATGGCAAAAAAGTTGTAAATTAGAAGACATTATTAACGACATTCTTAACGCTACTGAAATGACCGCTGCTAAGTACGACGTTAGTAAGGATCAGGCGCGAATGATTAACTTAGTTAAGCTCATTAAAAATATAATTGACGATTTTGCAGAGGGGGCAGAGGAGCGAGGTATCAAGATATATCTAAAAGCAGATTCTCAAAAAACACCTAAAATATATGGAGAGATAAAGTATCTCAGAGAAGCGTTTGGCAATATAATAGATAACGCTATTAAATATACTCCCTCAATTAAAAAGAATCATGAATCAAGAGATGTCCGCGAAGAGAAAGGAATTATTCGCATAAACATTGCAAAACAAGACAACAATGTTATTATATCAGTAAAGGACAACGGTATTGGCATTCCTAAAGAAGAAATTCCTAAACTTTTTAAGAAATTTTCCAGGGCCAGTAATGCCAGAGATATGTATACTGATGGCTCTGGATTGGGTCTTTTTACCGTAAAGGAGATTATTGAAGGCCACGGCGGGAAAGTTTGGCTTAATAGCGAGTTAAATAAAGGATCTACCTTTTATATTAGTTTGCCTATCCAAACGGATAAAAAAGCTGATGTTAAAGGATACATATTAAAAAGATGAAAAAAATCCTTTTTATTGAAGACGATCCCGACCAAATATTTCTCTACCAGAGTAAATTTGATTTGGAAAAACTGCTTTTAATCGCCGCTTTAAACGGCCAAGAAGCAATAGATTTAGCAATAAAAAATAAACCAGATTTAATTTTACTTGATTTGCTTTTACGGAATGAAAATGGTTTAGATATTTTATCTAAGCTAAAAAATAATCCAGAAACTAAAAATATTCCAGTAATTGTTTTTACAAACTTCGACAAAAATAAATTCAGAGATAAAGCAGCAGAATTAGGAGCAATTGATTTTATTATTAAATCCAAGACCACCCCTCATAGCTTGGTCAAAAGAATTAAAGAATTACTGGGAGATGCTAATAATTTAGAAAAAAAGAGCAGTCAGAGCCGGAAATAAAAGGAGAAGATAAGGGTGATAAGGAAAAAACAGCAGAAGGGAAGTTATGAAGAGGCAGAGGAGGGAAATAGCTTAACAAGGATGCATAAGTTCACATACATATTGGACTCTTTAAGGGTCTGAATATGTATGCAGA
>CAYQQO010000003.1:0-47480 GCA_964420115.1 uncultured Candidatus Saccharibacteria bacterium
AAAACTGCTACTCTCTTCTGTTATTTTATCTCTGTATTTAAATTTGTCAAGGCCTCTTATTTTCCTATTGTCCTTCCGCAATAAGTGCATTTGCCGTTAAATATTTTAAGACGCTTGTAACAAAAAGGGCAAAGACCTAATCTTAGCAGTAACCCCTTATTAAACTTGCCAAAAATATTAATTAAAGCATTCATCTCATTGTGCTCGGCAAACAATGGCGGATATACATCTCTTAATGGACGCTGACCGACAAACATCTGGAAATTCTGACGGTCGGTGTACCACTTCATAACAATAAGAAGAGTAACAATTAAGAGAATATAAATAAATACATGGAAGGGAGTAAGGGTTAAAAAGTTAAAAAAGGTATGAAGAGCAATAACTGAAAACATGCCCTGCCAAATAAAAGTTCTTCTGAATATAGCGTAAAAGCGCGCTAAGCCGAAATAATAACCTAAAATAGCCCCGTATAAAGAATGAGCCAGCGTGGAGACAAACAAGCGGAATAAAAAAAGAACTAAAATCCCATGGATATCCGTAGGAGCGGCAATAACCTGCTTGGAGAAAAAATAAGTGTTTTCAACCAAGGCAAAACCAAGAGCTAAAACAATGCCAAATTTTACTCCGTCTATAACCTGATTAAAATGCTTGTTAAACAAAAGAACCGCTCTAAAAAAGAGAAACTTAAGAACTTCTTCGGGAATAGCGATAAGAAAGAAAACAATGCCAAAAATTAAAATAATTTCTTGAGTATCGGCCAATGTCCTTTCATGTTCTAAGATGGACAACAAATCTCTTGGCAAAACGCCGGATAAAATCGCTTTTTCAAAAACAGCCGCGAAGACAGCGGCTATAATGCCAAAAATAAAAGCCCTCCACAAAAGACGCCACGATGTTGTGTATTTTTTTGAGTAATGATACCAAAAAAAGAGCCAGAAAAAATTAGCCAACATGGCTAATCCCAAAGCGGCCAATATACTTGAATAATTTTCCGCTATAAAGCCCATGACAATATCTTAACAGATAAAAATTAACTATTCAAACAAAATACGGCCTGTCAATAGGTCGCACCTTTAGTAATTTTCAAAAAATAATAATACTTTAACATCACTCTATATCAGCCCCTGTTTGATATGCTTCAAGCTCTGCTTGGTTAACAGGAGCAACTCTCGCCCAATTATAACCCAAACGATTAAAGGCCTCGGCTGTTCTAATCCAACGTTTTTGACCCCCCTCTATTTTGTAAATCTTCTCGCCGCCATCCAAACGGATTAAATCAGAAACTTGGTAGGCATTAATTTCGGTTTGGTTAACATCAGCGATATCATCCCAGTTATTGCCATAAGAAAGAAAAACATCAGGATTTAAAACATGTCTTTTCATGCCGCTTTCTGTAATATAGTATACCTTTTCACCGCCAGAAAGACGAATATGCTTAATTCTGGGGTAATTATCCAAAACGCTTTGAGAAACCACTTCAATATTATCCCAGTTGTAATTATAAGAATTAAAAACATCAGGACTAGGGACCCAATGTTTTTTGCCGCCAACAATAGCATAAACTTTTTCTCCATTAGATGCCCTCATAAGAGTTATTTTCGGCGCCGGCAAGGAGGTAATTGACTCACCTTCAGGAATGTCGGCTAAAATGTTATCGCTAACTACAGTAATATTATTCCAATTGTGGCCTAACCCTTCAAAAATTTCACCTGTAGTTATCCACCTTCTTGCCGCTTCAACAATCAGATAAACCTTGTAATCAGACCCCTTAATCAGAGTGTTGTCAGGAAAAATAAGGCATCTATCAGTCATTTCCGGCCCGTCGCCAATGCTGTTTATAATATCATCTGAAACCGTAATAATATCCTCCCACCTAAAACCGCATCCCTTAAAAATAGCCGCAGAAGTAATCCATGTTTTTTTATCATTAAATAAAATATAAACCTTTTCAGACATCCCCTTTAAAAGCGTTCCGTTAACATATTGGGTTCCTCCTCCGCTAGTTTGAGGAATAGCTGAAATAGAAGATGCCAATGAATAATTAGACGCTTCATCATAAGAAAAAAGAGCATAATAATACTTTACGCCGTTGGTCAATCCTGTATCAGTAAAACTGGCCGCATTGCCTTTCATAACTTGACCGCCATCATCAATATTAGTCGGCTCTGAGGCAGTTTTTCTAATAATTAAAACCCCCCCAAAATCACTATCAATTGGGTTAGTCCAAGAAAGAGAAATTTGCCTGTCGCCAGCTGTCACGCTCAAGTTTTTAACCATACCGGGAGGAACTAAATCAGGCGAAGATCCGGAGCCTCCGCCATTGCCGCCTCCATCACCGCCACCGCCACTGCCGTCATCTCCAGAGACAGGATTTAATGCATAACTTCCGTTTGCCACACCGCTTAAAAGATCCGAACCATCAAAAGCAACATTACTGTCTTCAGTTGAACCGGGGGTATAATCAATAGTTAAATTAGCCGTCCCGGTGGTTAACACTCTGAAGCTAATTGTCGCCAATACTCCGCTGCCGTTATAAACTTCGTCACCTTGAGTTAGTTGAACGAATTCAACCTCTCCCTGCGATGTATCAACTAAATTCGTCTGTGTCCGGCTATAAAGAGAGCCAGTGCTAATTTGCACTCCGGCTGCCCCCGCATCGTCATCTTGGGCTTCTAATAAAGAAGGATTATAATTCAAATAACGGACGCCCACCCCATGCGTATCTGACCCCTCTGTATCTAATATTATATCAACATTAAAAAAATCCCCTACCTGATAACTGCCGGTAGAGGGCGAAAGAGAAAGGGTGGCTGCCAACACGCTTTTAACTCCACCCCCTAAAATAAAAAATAATGAAATGATTATCCCGGAGGTAATCAAAAAATATTTTTTCATTAATTAAAGAATAGTTAAACTAACATTTTGCACCCTATCTAAAGTATCACCGGACTGGCTATATGAAGAAACGTTAGTATCTGTTGTATCCCCCTTTTTGAAAACAAAACTAATTTTTGTATTTCCTGCACTTTGAGAAGAAAAAACAAGAGAACCTATTTTACCCCTTCCCTGAAAACTATTGCCCGGTGAAGTAAGAGCCGAAATCTCTATCCGTCCTTCTTCTTTATCTGCCTTAGCGCCGATAAAATTAGAAAAAACACTCCCTTCTGTATTAAAAAATTTAGCCGTGCCGTTGAGCTGAACAAAAGATGGATTATATTCTAAAATAAGATCAACACCATCAACTGCTTCTCCGTTTGTATCCAAATAAACATCCACAATCACATCATCTCCCACTTTATACTCACTATCGTTAGCCGCAAGAGTTAAAACTGCTCTTTCATTAACATTATTACTGCTTGTTTTAGAATTATTATTGACTTCCTCCTTTAAAAAAAGGTCATCTACTGACTCACCCTCAAAAACAGAAAAAGAATAATAAATAACAACCCCGGCTAATACGCCGACGAAAATAAAAGAAATTAAATAAATTAAATCGTTCTTTTTCATTTTATTTATATATTTATTCGCTTGTCAAAAGCCAGTTTTTATTCAAATAGTGCCAATCTAAAGTATTGACATCGCCATCGTCATTAATATCGGCAATTGGGTCGCTTGTATGCCAGCGGTTGGCCATGATACTCCAGTCTAATTCATTGATAATCGCATCGCTCTCCTGAAGATTGCCGGCTAAAAGCTCCCCCATATCAACCTCGTCACTAGTAGGCCAGCTAGCAGTAACCCTTTTGGTTAAATAAGTTGGAGCAGCTATTCTAACATCATAGGTGTTGCTTGGCAGTATAGACATAAAGATATTATGCCTTATCGCACCCGACGAATCTGAATCAACATTTACCTCATAAATAACTGCATCAGTCCCTTGTTGCAAAAAATAAACAGTCATTGACCTAGCATAATCTACCTTGCCTTCTAACGCTACTCTAAGCTGGAGCGCGCTTGCTGTCGCTTGAGGAGTAGCGCTACCTTGAGCGCTTCTAACAGCCGATGAATAATTAGGCGCCCCATCGTAAGCAAAGGCAGTATAATAATAAGTTGTCCCGTTAGCTAACCCGGTGTCAGTGTGACTATTTCCTGCGCCGCTATAAACTTGGGTCCCGTCACTAGCGTTTGCTGGATAAGCGCCTATTTTTCTAATAACCATTGTCCCGACAAAATCAATATCGCCCGGATTATTCCAGGAAAGAGAAATTTGCCCGTCGCCTGCTACCGCCTGGAAAGCCGTCACATTGCTAGGAGCAGTAGTGTCAACGGTAATAGTATATCTACCGTCAGTAACTGAAGATAAAATATCTTCATGCGCTCCGCCTGCTTTTGAAACATTGCAATCAGTGGTCGCGCCTGCTGAATAATCAAACCGGATATCAGCCCCCGCCGTTGTAGATAAAGCTTCAAAAGTAACCGTAGCTAAAGTGCCACTGCCAGTATAAGTTGTCCCTCCGCTGGTTGTTTGAGAAAAATCTATTCTGCCGTTGGTATTATCAATAGTATTTACATCGGTAGTAGAATACAAAGAGCCGGGGACAACACTAACGGCTGATAAAACAGCAGGGTCATAATTTAAATAATGGATATCAGCTCCGTCAGTCGCCTGACCACCAGTATTAAGATTAATAGCCACATCAAAAGTACTGCCCACCTCATAACCGCCACTAGACGGACTCAAAGCCAAAGTCGCTGTTGACAAATCGCTTATGGTGTAACTCCCGCCGCTGGTACCATCAAGTATATCTACATTTGAATTATTTCTCACTTGACTGCTAGCGTCAAAGGCAACACTTGCTGTCCCCGCGGTATTCGCCTGAAAAGCAATCACCCCCACCAAAAGATTAGAGCCAACAACATTATTATTGGTAGCAAACGCTTCTAACCGAATTTGGTTCCCGCTAATACTATTAGTGGCTATCATACCATTCGGAGAAAAAACAGAGCTAGAAACATCCACACTTCCGCCGGGCACAGAAAGCTGGCTACCAAAATTAATATAAAAAGCGCTGGACCAAACTATTTCTCCCCCTGTATCTAACCTAATCTCAACATTAAAACTATCTCCTGTGTTATAAGAACCAGTAGAGGGAGAGAGAGAAAGGGTAGCTGTCTGGGCTTGAGCTTTTTCTGGTGTTATCATGCCGCCTATACTAATAAAGGAAATTACTGCCAGGCTAATTAACAACTTTGTTTTCATGTTTTTTTTTATAATTTTATAATAATATTTTTTTTATAATACTATTTTTTTGATTTTCGTATATATTTGTAGATTATTTATTACGATACAGAAACACATATTCAGCGAGATCATTAAATTCTATTTCGCCATTTTTATCAAAATCAGCTTTCAAATTTTTTTGTCCATACAGGGCGTTAAAATCATCTAAATCTCTCTGATCAATGCGGCCATCTTGGTTAATATCTAAAGGATCATTCTCAGCGCCCAAAAATCCAGTTATAAGTTGGCTCTTGTCAGTAAAAAAGATAAAAATAGCTAAACTAATTATAATTACTACAATCAATACCACTAATATTAAACCCTTTTTCACTGACATATAACCACCAAACTAAAATGTTCTTAAGGATTAACACCCCTATAAATGAATACATAATCAGCTAAATCATTAAAATCAACAGTTCCAGTCCCGTCAACATCAGCTCTTATATCAGTGTTACGGTAATAAAACACATAATCAGCTAAATCATTAAAATCAACAGTTCCGTCGCTATTTACATCAGGATTGTAACTAGCTGCTTCAATAGTAACAAGGACATTGCTAACTCCGCTTAAAATATCGTTTTCAACGGTTGGGTCTGTCTCAAGTTTTATTACATCGGAATCTCCAGAAGCAAATGGAATCGTTGCATCAAAAAGGAAGGTTATATTATCATTGCTTGGCGATGTCTGGGTAACGGCCTCAAAAGTAATTGCGGCAATAGTTACCGGAGTTAAATCAACATGAAGACCGGGAGTAGGTTTGGCCTGCACAATTTCTATTTGACCGTCAGGAATTGGCGCCGAACGGTTATTTTGGGAACCATTGTAATTAACAATTTCACAAGGACCGCTGTTATAAACACAAGAATTGTCAGTCCAAAAAGGCGAATTGGTTGTATTAACGCTAACCACCTTAAAAGCCGCTGAATCGTATTCTATATAAGCGCCGACAGCCACTACATCATCTCCGCCATTTGTCCCGGAGCTCAATAAAACATTGACATTAAATTGATTGCCGACTTGGTAAGTAGCGCTGTCCGCCGAAGCTCCTTCTATTTGCAGCTCAAGTACAGCATTGTCGCCAGTACCTAAAAAGCCAGTGATAAGATCGCGCGCCTTTTCACTAGCAACGAATACAATCAAGCCCAGCAATATAAGTATGCCGACAATAATTAATATTGCTCTTTTGTTCTTTATTTCGTTAAACACAGAATGGTTTTGCCCCTGATAATCATACATAACTTATAACTGCCACTCTTAACTGCCACTCTTCCAAAAAAAGTAGTAAAATACTCTTCATTTATTTAATTTTAACAAAATATAACACTTTCTACAAAATCTTTTTGTGGATAACCTTTAATCCTCTTTTTTTTCTTTTGTTTTAAATTCTTCTTTTTTTGCGCGGGTTTTTTGCTTGTCTTCTTTTTGGACTGCTTCTTCTTTTACCTCTTCTTTTTTCTCTGTCTCTTTTTTTAGCTCTTCTTTTTCTCCTGTTGCTGTCTCTTCTATTTTCTCCTTTTCTTCGGTCGGCCCTTCAATTTCTTTCTTTTCTTTCTTCTTTACTTTTATTTTCTTTTTTATTTTACCTCCTTTAATTACACCCTGACTGACCAATAAATTATGAACTGTCACAGACGGCTTTGCTCCTTTTGAAAGCCAATAATTTATTCTTTCCTTATCCAGCCCGATTTGCTTCAAACGGGCATCATAGTGGCCGAGCAGTTCCAAAAACTTACCGCTCTTTGGCGGAGCCGTCTTTTGAGTTAAGGCAATTCTAAAACTAGGCGCATTTTTCTTTCCTCCTCTAACTAAACGAATTACAAGCATATTTTTTCACAATTTCTTTTTTTAATGCAGCTTCCGCTGCTTTTTCTTGCGCTTCCTGTTTGGAAGCTCCTTGACCTTTAGCAATTATTTTTTTACCTAAATAAACACCTACGATAAATTCTTTAGCATGGTCCGGCCCCCACTCTTTAATAACCTCATAAATAGGCGTGATGCCAAACTTATCTTGAGCTTTTTCCTGGAACCTGCTTTTTGGATCTTGATATAGCTTTTCTTTTAAAATTGTCGGCAGCTCTTTTAGGATTTCTTTTTCAATAAACTGCTTGGACTTCTCATACCCCTGATCTAAGTAGATAGAACCAATCAAAGCCTCAAGAGCGTTGGCTAATATATATTGTCTTGCCCGTCCAGTATCTTTCGCCTCTCCTCTACTTAAAAGAAGATGGCTGTTTATCTTTAATTTATCAGCTACATTAGCCAGCATTCTGGCATTAACTAAAGAAGCCCGCCAATTAGTAAGCTCCCCTTCTGGATTGGGATAATTCTGATAAAGATATTCTGTTACCACCATCTCTAAAACAGCATCTCCCAAAAATTCAAGCCGCTCATTGTCAGATAAAGGAAAATCAGGATTTTCGTTTAAATAAGAACGATGGACCATTGACTGCTGGAGTAAATCCTTGTTGTTAAACTTAATCCCAATGTTTTTTTCAAGAGAAGATAATCTCATTTAAAACAAACAATGAACAACGAATAACGAACAAAAAATATTGTTCACTATTCATTATCCATTGCCTTAATCGTTTTTCTGCGGTTCCCCGATTTCTCTATAAACGGTGCCCAAAACACCATTAATAAACTTGCCTGAAGATTCACCGCCAAATGTTTTAGCCAGCTCAATTGCTTCGTTAATAGCCACCTTAGGAGGAACTTCTTCTCTTTTGCCGAAAAGAAGCTCGTAGAGGCCAAGACGAAGAATACTTCTGTCAATAATAGTGATTTGCTCAATGGGCCATTCCGGCGCCGCTTTTTCAATAATTTTATCAATTTTTGACAAATTATTGACCACTCCGTTAATCATCTGCCAAATAAAATCACTTTCTTTAAGGCCGGGACCGAATTCTTTAATATTACGATTAACAACCCCTTCCAGCGCAGCTGGATTTCTCCCTTTAAAATCCCATTCATAAAGGGCCTGCATAGCAATAGAACGAGCTAAATGACGATTTGCCATAAAATATATTTCACTTAACTTAAACTATTTTTTTGAAAGTTCTTCCATGCTCAACCCTCCGCCTGCCGCGGCTTGTTCCTTTTCCTGCCCAGCCATTTCTTTTTCTTTTTGTTTTCTCTCCTTTTTACTCAACTTGGCCATAACATCAATCATTTCTTTGCCGGCATAAGTCCCGCAATTTGCGCAAAGATGATGAGGCAAAACTGCTTCTTTGCATTTGGGGCAAACTGAAAGACCCTGCCCGGATAAAGCATGATGCGACCGCCTTTTATTTCTTCTTGATTTTGTGTGTTTCTGTTTTGGAACAGCCATAATTTATTAATTTCTTTCTTCTAATTTCGCCTCAACTGTTTTTTCATCTCCCCTATGAAGTATTTTTAAACTAATTCTCTCGCCAATTTCATATTTATTAATTATTAAAGCCAAATGATTTTCCGAAGTAATTTTTTCGCCGTTAATTTCTAAAATAATGTCATTTTCCACCAATCCTGCCTTGTCTGCAGGACTGCCCGGAACAACAGCCAACTCCTCTGGCTGATCACCTCTAATAATTAAAGCGCCGTAATCAACAGACAAATCATTTATTTCTTGTATTCGGGGATTGATCAAGATATAGCGGACGCCTAAGAAAGGATAACTTATTTTCCCTTTTTTTTCAACCTGCTCAATATCTCTTTTTGCTTTTTCAATCGGCAAAGAAAAACCAATATTTTCCGCTCCTACTGCCATAGCCACATTAATACCTATCGCCTGCCCGGCTAAATTAAGTAAAGGCCCTCCGGAGTTCCCCTGATTAATAGCGGCATCTGTCTGAATAACTTCGGAAAGCTGCTCTAATTGGCCAAAAGTTCCTTGGGTAACAATTGATCTTTGCAGGCCGGAAACAACGCCAACGCTGACTGTGTTTCTAAACTCACCCAAAGCATTGCCAATAGCAACAACAGTCTGGCCAATTTTTATTGAACCGGAATGGCTCAACTCCACCACGGGCAAACCCCCTCTTTCTATCTTTAAAATAGCTATATCCTGCACAGGATCAAGCGCTAAAACTTCGGCAGGAATTCTTTCATTATTATTAGTTAAAACCGTATATTCAGCCTCCTCGTCTAAGACCAAATGTTTATTAGTTAAAATCATCCCGTCAGAAGAAACAATAAAGCCAGTCCCTCCAGCCACCTCCACATTCTCGGTTTCTCCCTGTGAATCAGGAGATTGAAAACCAAAAGGAAGCATAAAATCATCGCCGAAAAACCTCCTGAAAAACTCATCATCGCCAAAAGGATTATTTGTTTGAGATGCTGATATATTTTTAGTGACAATTACGCTCACCACTGCCGGAGAGACTTTTTCAACCACACTAACGACAGCCTCCTCCTGCCCAACAACCCTTATTATCCCATCTTCTCCTTGTAACTCTGATTTCTCGCGCCCTTCTGGAAAACCCTTAATCCCTGAAACCAATTCACCGCTCAACCCCCCGGCAATCGCCCCGACAATCAAAGAAGTAATAAAGCTGACTACTATTGCTAAAACAACCACCTCTTTGACTCTCACCTCTTTTTGCGCCCTCTTCTTCCTTTTTTTTACGCCAGAAGCCATTAACTTGTTATTTGTTTTTTTGTTCATAATTATCAATCGCTTTTTTTAAGGCGTCAGCCGCCAAATGAGCGCAATGATTTTTAATCGGCGGCAAAGAACCCAATTCATCTGCTATATCATTAAAAGTAATTTCTTTCGCTTCTTTAATGGTCCTGCCCTTGGCAAGCTCGGTGACCATAGAAGAAGTGGCAATAGCAGCCACGCATCCCATTGTTTCAACAGAGATATTTTTGATTTTACTATTTTCTACTTTAATATAGACCTTTAAAATATCTCCGCATTGAGGATTACCAACTTCACCGACAGCATCGGCTTTCTCCATTTTGCCCATATTCTTCGGGTTTTTAAAATGCTCCATTACTTTTTGGCTATACATAATGCGATATTATCTGCCTGAAATACTTCTTAATCTCCCAATTATATCAGGCAGAATTTTTAAAAGATAATTAACCTCCGAAGCCTTCGTCCCTCTTCCCAAAGTAAACCTGATACTAGAGTGCGCTTCTTCGTGAGAAAGACCAAGAGCCAACAAAACATGCGAAGCCTTTAAAGAATGGCTGGCGCAGGCAGAACCAGTAGAAACACATATACCTCTTTCAGCCAACTCCATTAAAATACTTTCCCCCTCGACCCCGGAAAAACTAATATTAGCGTTGTTAGGCAAACGATTCTTCAAAGAACCATTAACCCTTGTTCTTGGAATTGTTTTTAAAATACCTTCAATTAATTTATTTCTCAATTTGGCAATCTCTTTATTTTTTTTCTTAAAAATCTCTATTCTTTTAACTGCCTCAGCCAGACCAATTATTCCCGGAACGTTTTCTGTCCCAGCCCGCAAGCCAAACTCCTGACTGCCCGGACCAATCAACGGCTCTAAGCCGATCCCGGAACGAAGATAAAGAACGCCTGCTCCTTTTGGCCCATAAATTTTGTGGGCGTCAAAAGTAAGCATATCAACCCCCAGATGATTAACCTGACAATCTAAATAATTAACTGCCTGGACCGCATCGCTGTGAAAAAGTATTTTATTCTTTCTGGAGGAATTAACTTTTTTAATCAGCTGGCCAATTTCCTTTATCGGCTGGACCGACCCCATTTCGTTATTGGCATACATCACTGAAACTAAAATTGTATTTTTTTTAATCGCTTTTGAAACATCCTTTGCATCAACAATTCCATCTTTTGAAACAGGAAGAAATGTTATTTCTACCTCCCCCTTTTTCTTTAAGTTATGGCAAAGCTCCCAAATAGAATGATGTTCAATGGAAGTAGTAACAAGATGGGGCCTGCCCGGTCCTTTAAAAAGCAAATTGGAATTTTTAATTACCCAAGCATTGCCCTCTGTCGCGCCGCTGATAAAAATTACTTCCTTATCAAAACATCCTAAAAATACAGAAATATCGTTTCTGGCAACTTCAACCGCCTGGCGGACATCCTGGCCAAAATCATAAAGAGCCGAAGGATTAGCCCACTTCTTATCAAAAAAAGGGAGCATTTTCTTCAAAACAACGCTGTCTATCGGCGCAGTGGCTGAATGGTCTAAATAAATTAATTTTTTCTTTTTTTGCGACATAAATAAAGATAAAAAAAATCCCTCCAACTTAAATAAGATTCTACCAAAAAAGATTATAGCTGTCAAAAAAAAGCAAAGGGCCTTTGCTGTCAAAGGCCTCTTTTTAAAATCCTCTATTCTGAATCCAGTTCCAAAACTTTCTTCACCTTCTTAAAGTCCAACTCAAAAAATCGAGGCGCTCTCTTCTCATTTTCTTTTTTTTCTGCGGCATTCGGAACAAAAGGTCATCATCCCGCCAATCATAGGAACAATCAGCCACCCCCCCCGTAGTTAAGGTTGTAAAGATCGGTCCCGGAAGTGAATTCTTCGCGTCTGTCACATCCCTTGCCATCACATATCAATGTTTTTTTGACGCCCATTTATGCCTCCTATCTCATATAGTTAACTGTTAACGATCTATCGATATAATATATAGTATTAGTAAAAGAGTCAACACATGACATGGTTTAATTATAATTAAAAACCCCGAGAGAGGAAAACCTCTCTCGGGGTTAAGGGCCTATTATAATTCATAGACCCAGACTACGACAGTCTGAGGAATCATGCCAGGACAAATGTACAACCTGGCCTCCCCCCGGACTGACAAACTGATGGTGCGTTGAAGCGTTTCCACCCCCATATTCCCTACCAGGGAAATTTCTTGGGGGCGCACGAAGAGCAATCCACTCTCTGTTTGCACGATACACAACGCAGAAACATCGGGTAACTCTCCATAAAGCTTCACCACCCCCCCCTCTTTCTTGACCATAATCTTTGGCGGGGCCAAAGAAGGGACCCAATCATCCGGACAGTTCCCCGCCGGACAGAAAATCTCTTCTATGTCCCCTGAATCGCCATAAAGAACACCATCCAGGGTGACCCACTCTTCTCCGGCAAAAGCCGGGACAGCCACCAGCAGAAACACTGCCGCCATCGCCGCTACTGAAATACATCTCCCTCTCATTTTACTCCTCCTTTCTGTGTTTTCTGTTTCCGGCTCCCATCCTATAATGTATATTATAATATTTTTGGATTTATGTCAATACTATGTACCTGACGGGTACATTGGTGACACTTTAGTAGAATTATTGATATTTATCGGCGTCTCATTATTCAATGAATCATGGGGCCTGTAAAAGTTGTATTCAATTAACCATTCTGTTAGATTTGTATTGAATTGTATAACATTAGGCGTAAAATTACCACAATTGACAAATTCTTCTTGGATGGTTCTATTGAATCTTTCATTGACTGGATTATCCTTGGGTGTTCTGGGCCGACTATGGTATCTGCTGAGATTAAGCTTTTGACAGGATTGTCTGAAATACTTCTCAAACTCGCTGCCATTGTCTGTTTGAATGTTTTCTATCTTGTCTTGTGTTAAATACATCAACCTATTAAGAAAGTCTGAAGCATTGTAGGAATTAGCGTGTCTGTATATTCTGGCAAAAGCCACCTTAGAAAATGAATCTATGCCAGTAAAGATATATCTCTTGAGATTGTTGTATCTTAATTCAATCGCATCTAAACAGATAAGAAATCCATTCTTGGGTTTCTTCCTTAATTCGGTGATTCTTTTCTTCTTGATGGCAGTTAAGCGTTTACGCGTGATTCTGGCTGTTTTCCTTGGATTGGGATAAAGCTTGTATTTTTCAATCACTTTCTGGACTTTCCAAGATGAGATAACCTCATTGTATTCTCGCTGATAGATTTTAGCCAGCTTAATCTTGCTGTAACAGATATACTTCTTTCTTAATTGAACAACTCTCATTTCCTGTTCTGATGTGATTTCTCTTTGTCTTTTGTTAATGGGAGCGCAAGATTGATTTTCTAAGGTGTAAAGATTGTTTGGATCATACTTTCGATACCACTCATAGAAACATTGGCGGGAAATGCCGAAATGACGGCAGGTTTTAGAAGCATTATTACATTTCTTGTAATAGTCCATCCATCTTAATCGTTGTTTGGCCTCCTTGGATAGATTAGCGTATTTTTTAAGGTATGAGAGCATATGATAGAGCGGAAGCAGGTCGTTCGTAAAATGAAAGCCCTGTCCGTAGATTTGATTAATTTTTGCTCTATCATAGTAGACAACACCCTCAGAATCAATCATTTTTACCATATCTCTTGATTTTTAGGGTGTCACCTATGTATCTCATCATGTGCATACTAATAAAAAACGCCTTATGGCGGATTTTATACTATGCTGGGGAGGTAGGATTCGAACCTACGATCATGGATCCAGAGTCCATTGCCTTACCGCTTGGCTACTCCCCATCAAGTCTCCAAATATCTCCTAACAGCAATGGCGCTACTAATAGTACCCAGTATAACGCCAGCAGCTATTTGTAAAAGTAAAAACAGAATAAAATTCTGTTGGAAATAATAAAAGATATCAGTGCCAGGCAGGTAGGCAGTGATTCTTGGCGAAAGCCACCACAAAAGCGGATAAAGCAAAATCATAGAAATTACAGCGGCAGCAATCCCGTAAATTGCTCCCTCTACAACAAAGGGACCCCTAACAAACCAGTTGCTTCCGCCAACCAGCTTCATTACTTTTATTTCTTTTCTTGAAGAATAAATAGTCAAACGAATAGTATTAAAGGCGACTATTACCGCCAAAACTGCTAAGGTTAATAAACCAATAAAACCAATTTTTCTAATGTTGTTTGTAATGGAAGACAACCTGGCGATAACAGCCTTATTCTCCATATAGTTGACTTTGTCAATTATCTCCTGATACTTATCTTTGTTAAAAAACTGAGCAATCGCTTCAAATTGAGAAGCTGTCTGAGCTTTAATATTCAAGCTGGCCTCAAGAGGATTGCTGCCTAACTCATGTAAGCTTTGCATTAAAACATCGTTGTCCCTGTGTCTTTCTTTAAAGTTTTTGAGCGCCTGGTCGGCAGAAACATATTCAGCGCTTTTAACCTCAGAAAGTTTTACCAAGTCAGCTCTCATATTAATAATTTCTTCCTCTGGTGTATCTAAATGGAAATAAACACTAATATCAATTTTATCTTCCAAATTATCAATTAAAGAGCTGATTAAAACATTTATTAAAAGCAAATTGGTAATAGTAAAAATTGTTAAACTCATCATGGCAATAGCGGCTGAAGAAAGCCACTTGTTACGCCAAAAACTCAACCAACCTGATTTAATAATACGAGTAATACTTGATAACATATTACAAAATATATTTACCTTTAGGATCGTCTTTAATGACTTTCCCCTTGTCTAAGGTGACTACTCTTTTGGCCAGTCCGTTAATAACTTCTCTGTTATGACTGGCTAAAACTACTATAGTGCCCAGCTCATTAATTTTAATAAGAAGGCGGATAATTTCCCATGTGTTAATAATATCAAGATTACCAGTCGGTTCGTCGGCAATTAATACTTCTGGCCGGTGAGCCAGAGCGCGGGCGATGGCTACCCTTTGTTTCTCTCCGCCGGAAAGCTGATTGGGGAAATGCTCGGCTCTTTCAACCAAATTGACCAATTTTAATAATTGGGGAACATCCCGCTCAATTTCTGAATCAGACCAGCCGCCTACTTCCATAGCAAAGGCAATATTTTCATAAGCGGTTTTATCAGGCAAAAGGCGGAAGTCCTGAAAAATCATACCAATTTTTCTCCGCCATAAAGGCAAATCTTTGTCTTTTATATTAATAATGCTCTGTTTGCCCCATAAAATATCTCCCTGGCTGGGCAATTCTTCTCTGATAAGCAAACGGATCAGGGTACTCTTACCTGCTCCGGAGCGTCCGGCGATAGAAACAAACTCATTCTGGCCGATAGTTAAATTAATATCTCCCAGGGCCTGACAGTCCGGTGGATAAATTTTGGAAATTTTTTTAAATTCTATCATTTAATTTCTGCTTCAATGAATTTATTTAATTTACCCTCTAAAACTTTTTCCGGATCGCCTGATTTAGCGCCGGTCCTATGGTCTTTTACCATTTTGTATGGATGCAAGACATAAGACCTAATTTGGCTGCCCCACTCTATCATTGGCACATCCCCTCTTATCTGCTGTTTTTCATCTTCTTTTCTTTTTTTTAAATACTGATAAAGCTTGCTGTATAAAAGTTTCGTTGCTCTTTTTTTGTTTTCTCCCTGCAAACGTTCGCTCTGACAAGAAGCAACCAAACCAGTCGGGATATGAGTAATTCTGACAGCGGACTCTGTTTTGTTAACATACTGTCCGCCTGGCCCGCTGGCCCGATAGGTTTCTATTTTCAAGTCCTCTGGCCTAACATTTATTTCCTTTACTTCTTCAATCTCCGGCAGAACCTCAACTAAAGCAAAAGAGGTATGACGCAAATGATCAGCGTCAAAAGGAGAAATACGAACCAAACGATGAACCCCTGATTCTGCTTTCAAATAACCGTAGGCGTAAGGAGCTTCAACATTTAAAGTAACGTTTTTAAGGCCGGCTTCCTTGCCCTCTTTTATCTGGATAACTTTGGCTGGCCAGTCTTTTTTTTGGCAGAATTTAAGATACATCCGCAAAAGCATCTCTGTCCAATCCCGGGCGTCAATTCCTCCAGCGCCGGCATAAATTGAAACTATTGCTTTTCTTTTATCATAAGGGCCAGTTAGCTTTTCTATTAAATCTTTCATTGAGTCATTCTACCATAATATTTTTTCAAAGTAAAATATCAGAGCCGGAGGTGGGGATTGAACCCACAACCTACGCGTTACGAATGCGTTGCTCTGCCATTGAGCTACTCCGGCTGGAGCGAACGAGGAGAATCGCCCAGTCATACGACTGGGCGACTGGCCGGATGACCGGCCAAACCCTCATCGCTGTTTGGAGCGAGTGAAGGGAATCGAACCCTCGTTATCTGCTTGGGAAGCAGACGCTCTGCCATTGAGCTACACTCGCTTAATTCTGCTGACCAAAGAAATATTCCCACCACTGCCACCAATTATTTTTCTTTTCCTTCGACGAATCATCTTCTTGATTATTATCCAAGTCATTTGAGCTTGTTCCGTTGATTTGTGAGTCGCGCAGAATAACAACCCTTTCTCCCGGCTTTTTTAAATTAAGCTTCAAACGGGCTTCTTTTTCCAGATGCGACTCCTCCTTAAAATATTCCATTAAATCAGCGAGCTGTTTGTTTCTTTTCTCTGACTTGTCTATTTCTGCCTGCAGTTTGTTGATCTCGTTGTTGAGCTGATGTTTGCGGTAGCTTTCTCTGCCTAAATTAATTGTTAAAGCAATTAGAGCTAAAACCACAAAAAAAAGAGCAACTTTTGAACCCAGAATCTTTTTAATAAATTTTTTATGAGAGGAGTCTTTAGCCATTTGCCAATTCCCATTAATATGATATTATCAACACAGTGGGGAGTAAAAAACAAATTTGCTTGTTCCCCGAACGAATAAATTAATATGCAAAGCTATATTAAAGCGATTATATGAAGAAGTTAACCCGCCAAAAATTATTCCGCGCCGCCTGGGTTGTCTTAGCCAGTTTGGTTATTTTAAGCATGTTCGTCTTCCTGCTAATCCCTTTAATATAATATCAAAAAGAAAGCAAAAAGCAATTATGGCTCTTTTGGGTCATTTTTTTAATGCCTTTAAAAAGGCCTCTTGCGGGATACTGACTCTGCCAAACTGCTTTAATCTCTTTTTCCCTTTTTTTTGCTTTTCCAGCAGTTTTCTTTTTCTTGTTACATCACCGCCGTAAAGGCCGGAAGTAACATCCTTTCTCAACGCCTTAATTGTTTCCCTGGCAATAATCCGCCCGCCAACAATCGCTTGCAAAGGAATAGCAAACTGATGCTGAGGGATAATTCCTTTTAATCTTCCAACCAGAGCTTTTCCTTCGTAATAGGCTTTATCTCTGTGGACTAAACGGGAAAAAGCGCCTACTTTTTCGTCGGCGACTAAAACATCGAGCCTGACTAAATCCGCTTCTTTGTAGCCAGTTATTTGATAACTCATTGAAGCATATCCAGAGCTGACATTTTTCAAATGATCGTAGAAGTTAACAATAATTTCCGCCAAAGGAGCCTGGTATTTAATTAAAACTCTTTCCGCGGTTAAATATTGGGTATCGCTGTAATTACCTCTAAGCCCCTCTAATAATTTCATTATTTGGCCTAAGTAATTTTTTGGCATAATTATCTCCAAATCTACCATTGGTTCTTCTATTTTTTCAATCTGGTCTAAAGCAGGCAAATCAGCTGGTGAAGAAATAGCCATTTTTTCTTTTTCTCCTTTCAAAAACAATTGATAACTTACTGAAGGAGAGCTAGCCACCAAACTCAAATCATATTCGCGGCTCAATCTTTCAGAAACAATTTCTAAATGAAGCATTCCTAAAAACCCGCAGCGAAATCCTCTGCCTAAACCTTCTGATGATTCCGGCTCGTACTGCAAAGAGGAATCATTTAATTTCAATTTAGCTAAACTATCTTTCAAAAGATCGTATTGAGAAGAATCGGTCGGATAAAAACTGGCGAAAACAAGCGGCCTTGGCTCTTTATATCCGGGAAGGGCTGTAAGATTTTCTTGTTTAGACAAAAGAGAAATTGTATCACCAACCCGGCATTGACTGACTTCTTTTAAGCCAGTGGCGATATAGCCAATTTCGCCAGAAGA
The DNA here is from genome assembly GCA_964420115.1 of uncultured Candidatus Saccharibacteria bacterium. Lineage (GTDB taxonomy): Bacteria > Patescibacteriota > Minisyncoccia > Portnoybacterales > UBA2143 > CAYQQO01. The sequence goes on from CAYQQO010000003.1 coordinate 18,002, forward strand.
AAGAAAATCCTCTTTAACCAGTTGCGGCTTGAAAACACCCACTTCCAGAGCTTCAGCCGTCGCCCCAGAGGCCATTAAAAATATTTTATCCCCTTTTTTTATCTGCCCGTCAACAACCCTTACATAAGCAACCACTCCTTTGTATGTATCATAAACTGAATCAAAAACTAAAGCCCTCAAAGAAGCGCTACTCTCGCCTCCCGGGCAAGGCACATCTTTAATAACTTTCTCTAAAACCTTATCAACCCCCTTATTTTTTTTAGCGGAAATTTGAATAATTTGCAAAGGATTTATTCCAAGAAGATCACACATTTCTTTGGTTGTTTCTTCGGTCCTGGCATGAGGCAAATCAATTTTGTTTATCACCGGGATAACAACCAAATTTTGCTCCTGGGCTAAATTCAAATTAGCCAAAGTTTGAGCCTGAATTCCCTGGGAAGCGTCAACTAAAAGAACTGCCCCCTCAACAGCCACCAAGCTTCTTGAAACTTCATATGTAAAATCAACATGGCCGGGCGTATCAATTAAATTAATAATATATTTGTTATAATCCATCCTGACCGGCTGAAGCTTTATAGTAATGCCTTTTTCTCTTTCCAAGTCCATCATATCTAAAAACTGCTCTTTCATTTTTCTTTCTTCAATTGTTTTGGTCAATTCTAAAAGACGGTCAGCCAAAGTGGACTTGCCGTGGTCAATGTGGGAAATTATAACGAAATTGCGGATATTTTCTTTTTGTATTGACATTAGTTCTATTGCTGCTTATGACAATGATAATCAATTAATTGTAAGTTCTTTTTACTTTTAAATCAATAAAAAGGAGGAAACGAAATAAGCATTAGCTTAAGCCGTGTAACAGACGAGTTGGGGAGCGTTCTCCAAATAGAAGAAGACAAATTGCTCGCCTATGAAGAGTTTTTGTCTGTTTTCAAATGGCTCAACAACAAAAACAGAAAGGTGCCCGAGAGCGTCAGAGCAAATACAGAAAAAGACCTGGGACAACTTTTTTTGAAAATTATTGGGCGCTACCTCCATCTAATTGGTTTGACGCCCTACGAACAAGGGGCAAAGTCATATCTGAGAGGGAACAACGCCGTTGATATCCTTTGTCCAAAAGTAAAAATTATCCCCTTGTTCTCGCCACCTACCCGCCGGCCAATAATGGCTTTTCAGCTCCGGTTATTACCCCGACAGAAGCAGACCCCAAGCGCCAATTCAAGATAGCCAGCATTGAACAAATAGCAGGCTTTTTGGGAAAAATGAGCGCCTTCGGCCATTCTTTAAGCATGGAAAAAATACAGAAATTGGTCAAAGCCAGAAAGACCATCACTCAAGTTCCTGAACCTCTCAAAGAAACAGCCAAAGGACATTACACTCTCACTCTTTTTCAACTACTCGGCAACAATATCTGACTGCTGCCCAGGCAGGTGGAGCTAAAAAGCAGCTGACTAAAAGTTAGCTGCTTTCTTTTTTTTACCTGCCGTTTGGACCACCAAATGTTATTCTCGGCAATCTTTTCAAAGGCAGACGCCTTAAAAAAGAAGAAACAAAAACCCCTAATTCTTCTAAGCCAAAGATCCAAGAAAAAAGAAAATAACCAGCTATGCCAATAATGCCGGCTACCCCGCCTTGAATAAAAAGACCTATCCCGCTGCTTGTATCAACCAACAAAGATAACAGCCCAAGAGAAATATAAGCAAAGACGCCGGCCGCCAAAGAAGAAAGAAGTATTTTTGAGCCGGAAGAAAACAACCTTCTGTCATCAAAGGATCCCACCTTCCGCCTTAAGGCGATAAAAAGGAAGAATAAATAGACAATATTGCCAACAGAAAAGCCCAGGGCCAGCCCGGGCACACCCATTGTCTTTGATAGAAACCAAGCAGATGACAAGCGAACTACGGTGGCAAAAAGGCCAATTATAAAAGGTGTTTTTGTATCCTCCCAAGCAAAAAACCCGCGCAAAAAAAGAAGAATAAGCGCTTCAGCAAAAAGAGAAAGAGAAAAATAGGCCAGAGTCTGCAAAGTCAAAACAGTGTCGTGCCAATCAAACCGGCCAGCCCCTAAAATCACACGGACAATTTGAGCTCGCAGAACAATAAAGAGAACAGCCGCTGGCAGAGTAAAGAAAAGGATTTGACGAGCTGTAAAAGAAAAAGTTTTTATAAAATTAAATTTATCTTTTTTTTGGGCAAATTCTGAAAGCTTAGGGAAGGAAGCAATAACAAAAGAAACACCAAAAACCCCTAAAGGAAAATACCAAATATTTAAAGCCAAATTAAAAACAGTAATACTGCCAACAGCTAAAAAAGAAGCAAAAATAGTCATTGCCCAAAAATTAATTTGCGTTAAAGCCAAGCTCATTACTCTCGGCGGCATTACTTTGGTTATCCGGCGAAGGCCGGAGAACCTTAAATCAAAGATCGGCTGCCACCTGTAGCCGGCCTGCCAAGCAGAAAACAACTGTAAAGACATGTGTAAAAAAGCGCCCAAAACAACGCCCCAAGCCAAACCAACAAGCCCCCAGTATTTTACTAAAACCAAAGCGCCAAAAATTATAGCTATGTTATATACAATCGGCGCCATAGAATAAATCAAAAAACGGCGGAAACTCTGCAGTATACCGCCAAAAACAGCGCTAAGCCCTAAAAAAACAGGGCTCAACAACATTAGTCTGGTTAAAAGAACTGTTTGCTCCAACTTCTCGCTGGAAAATCCAGGAGCAACCAAACCAACTACCAAAGGAGCAAAAATTACCAAAAAGAAACAAACAACCAACGAAATCAAAGCTATTAAATTAACGACATCATTGGCCAAATACCAGTGTTTTTTATTATTTTTTTCCAAATAACTAATAAAAACAGGGATAAAGCCGGCTGAAATCGCGCCAAAGATTAAAAGAGAGTAAACTAAATCAGGGATGCGGAAAGCGGCGTAATAAACATCCAGCTGGTCGCCTGCCCCGAACATGCTAGCTAAAATTCTGTCACGCAAAAGGCCCAAAAGACGACTAACCAAAGAAGCCGCGCCTAAAATGACTGCGGCTGAAATAATTGTTTTTGAGCTACTGTTAAATATTTTCTGGATCATCTATTTTACTGCCCCCAATTACTCATCAGCAAACCCAAATCTCTGACATCAACAATGCTGTCGTTGTTTAGATTTTCGTTTTGCGCGCTGGGAGGTTCCAGCCAGCGGCTGACCAAAAGACTGAAATCAGATGAATTAACACTGCCGTCATTGTTTAAATCTCCTAAAATGGGGCTTGATTCAATATTGCCTTATATTATTTATTTTATTCCTCTATATAACTATAATATGCAATATTATTCAAAACTTAAAAGTAAGGCCGAGAAACCTATCAACCCTCAAATCATTGGTCCCCTCCCACAGAGTATCAGTTACATTCCCATTTTCAGGATAACGCAGAGAAATACCCCAGCTGTCAGGGAACTTTATTTGCCAGTTGAAAGCGCTGTCTAAGGTTCCTGATTGTTTTTGGACCAACAAACTATAACTATCAGCCGGTTTATTTGAATCAATTTTAAAAGGCAGTTTGTATTTGTAAGTTAAAGTTGAGATTTGCCCCGGTTTTGTATAAAGCCAGTTGGCAAAAACCGTCTTGCCATTTTCCTGATAAATTTCTGTCCCGCTTTCTTTGTCAATTGTCATATTGCTTTCTATTGAATTTATCAAAGAATCCTCTGAGAAGCCATGATTCTGGTAGTCAATCGGGGCTTTGTAACCAACCTTTGTCTGGCCGCTCGCTGATATTAATTGGCTGCCCAAAGGCAGATAAACCCGTAAATAATTTTTATTTAACGAATTTATCCAGCTATATTTTCCCCCTTGATGTTTTCTGACAACAACAAGCGTGTTGATTATTGTCCCATCTTCCTGAATTTCTGTCCGGTGGTCAATTGATTCTTTAATCGCCTGATCGCTTTTCCCTCCGCCAATATTAGAACTCACCACGCTTAAATAATTATTATCAGCATCCAAAAGCTGGCCTGCCCAGCCCTCTTTTTTAACCAACTCCTCCAAAGAAGAGTCATCAAAATAAACAAGAGTATGCTTTTCTAAAAAAGAATTTAAAACAATTTCTACTGCTTTTTGCCTTTTTTCTTGAGAAAGATTATTTAAAGCATCAATAAACAAAGGAGCAAAATCTATTAAAATTTTCTTTGGCTGGTTAAGTGTTTTATCATAATCTTCTTCTACTTCGCGCTGGACCAGCTCAATAAAATTATTAGCTCCCAAAACAACATTGTACTCCGGCATATTGATAGGGCCGGTCAAGCCCAAAAGCCTTTCAAAAACATAGGGAGTAAAACTAATCACCCCATCAACATCCTGACCTCCGCTTTTTTGGTAAAACCAGGAGATCTTTCGGGCTGATGTTGGAAAGTCAGCAAACCAATTGGCGTTATGCATTGACCAAGAAGTGGAAATCTCCTGAATCGGCTTTGGAGGAATAATTTTTTCATGCAACTGGCCGTCGGTAAAAAAAACATCTTCAACAAAAAGTTTTCCAATTGAGCCGTTTTCTAAAGTTAAAAGACCATATGTGCCAAGAAAGCCGCCAGTTGCTCTCATTTCATTGTTATTCTGAAAAATTAACAAATAATCGCGAGAACCGTTATGCCCTAAAACATTCAAAAAAGCGCTTGAGTAATCACTTGCTTTTTCAAGTAAATCTTGAGCCAAGGGAAGTTTTTCTTTCAACGAAACAACAGCCGGCTTAATACTATCAGGCAGATCATCCGCCTTTACATAAGATAATTCCTGATTAGCTATCCTAATACTGTCCAAAGCCCCACTTAGCTCTTCTTGACTAAGAGACATTAAACTAGCTAAAGAGCCACTGTGAGAAGTCAAAATATTTTTATTTTCTGTCGGACCTAAATTAATTAAATTAAAAAAACTATTAACTGAAAAAAGCCCGGCTGTAGAAGTTAACCCTTGGCCGGCCCGGGCTAAATTTTCACCAACTTTAATTAAGTGCTTGCCAGAAGAAATCGCTGAACCGCCGGGCATCTCTTCTAAAATCCCCAAAGCTAACCTGCCCATATTCTCAAATTCCCTGCTTGCTTCTATAAAATTTAATTCAGCCAAACCAAAGCTTTCTTGAGCTTTTGCTAAATCCATATCCATCAATGATTCTTTAGCAATAACCAAATTTTGGTAAGCCGACGCTCCGCTGCTTAAGGCATTATCTTTAATTCTTATCCCCTCAACCACCCATGATGTTATTGGGACAATCAAAGAAACTAAAAAGCCAATTATTAAAAAACCGAAAAGGCGCTTAAAAGACCTTTTCTCAAGAGGCGCTGACACAAACGATGACTCAATAGGACTAGGCTGATAATACTTTTGATACAATTCATCAGGAAAATAGCTTTGATTATACGAAATGTTTTTATCCAGCTGGTTATTTTTCTCCTCTTTACCTCTTTCTCTTTCCTGCTCTTCTTGAACTGATTGGGGATCATCCTGAACTGGCCGGGACCCCCCTTGAGACAACCCCCCTTCACTTTCTTCAGTTTCTCCAACATCTTTTTCTTTTTCTAAAGAAGAAATCACCTCGCTGGAAATTTCTATATGAGAAGATATTGATTCCTCATGAGAAGATATTGATTCCTCTCCCTCTGATATAATTTCTGGTTCTTTTTCCGGCAAAGGATCAGTAAAATCAGAAGCGGCCTCTTCTTCGACAACCGGCTCGACCCGTCTTTGCTCCAAAAAGCTGTCTTCTCTGTAAATTTTTTCCAATTCAGCCATTATCTCCTCTTCGCTTGGCGGCTCATCAAAAGACAATTCAATCAAGGGCTCTTTTTTTATCTTTTCTTTTGATAAAACATCTTCAGCATCCAATTCCACTGGTGAAAAATCCTTTCCCGGCTCTTTTTTCAACAGTTCCTTTTCCGGTTCTTTTTTCTTAATTTTTTCTTCTTTTATATTTTTCCCTCTCTTTGCAACAGGCATTTGCTCTGCCTGATATTTTTGCTCAAACAAATCCTCTGGCTTGGCTGCTTCTATTTTTATCGCTTTAGCTCTAATTGCCTCCTCTTGATTAAAACAACCTTCTTTTAAATTTAGAACTGGTTTAACCTGCTTAATTTTTTCAATATCCAAAAGACCCTCCTTGGTAACAGGGCGCACATCAAAAACAGGCGCTATAATAAATTTTCTTTTAATTTGTCTTCTCTCCATAACAAACAAAGCGCCTAAAAGACGCTTTTTATTATATCACAAACAGGCGCTTGTGGGCAAAAACTATTTTTTTCTATACACCCCCACTGTTTCCTCTCCCATTTTCTGCCAGCTATATTTTTTAACCCTCTTATAGCCCCGACTTGCTAACTCACGGCGCAGATTATTATCGTTTAAGGCCCGTTTAATTTCCCGAACCATTGAATCAACATTTTCCGGATCAAAATACAGGGCCGCTTGGCCGCAAACCTCCGGGAGACAAGACGCTTTTGACAAAACAACCGGCAGACCGTATGTCATTGCCTCGAGTGGAGGAAGACCAAAACCTTCGCAAAGAGAGGGGAAAATATAAAGAGAGGCGTTTTTATACAAATAAGCAATCTCCTCGTCTTTTAAAAAATCAGTGAAAATAATTCTTTCATCCGGCAAGGCGTCAGCAATTTTTTTAACCCCTTTGTAAAAATAATCTAATTCCCCCGCTAAAACTAATCTTAAATCTATTCCCTCATCAACTATTTTTTTAAAAGCCCTAATTAATTTTTCTAAATTCTTATGAGGATAAGCATTGCCGACATACAAAAGATAGGGTTTTTTAATCTTGATTCCTTCTTTATTATTGTTTATCGGTTTTTCTGGAACGCCTTCATAAATCACTTCTATTTTTTGGGAGTCAACATTAAAATATTTTAAAATATCTTTTTTAGTATAATGAGAAACTGCGATAATTTTTTTAGCTCTTTTAACAGCAGAATAAATAATTAAACGATAAGCTAAGTTTTTTAAAAAATAACCGGCTGGGCCCAAACGAGAAGCAGATCTGGTTGGAAATTTCTTCAAAACCAAATCGTGGATTGTTACAACAAAAGGAGAAAAATAAAAAAAGGGAACATTAAAATGAGGAAAATGCATTAAATCAACTTTTTTTTTGTAAATTTCAAAAGGGAAGAAAAGTTGTTCCCTAAAGCCATACCATTTGTAATTAGCTAAAACTTTTTTAAAATTAGAGTTTTTTGGCTGATACTCTCGCCAGTTATCCCTTCTAAGAAAAATAACGTATTGGTTATCTGAATCAACTATTTCTAAATTTTCCACCAGTTTCTGGACATAGCGGCCAAGCCCTTTTTGTCTTGCTCCAAAAAATCTTGCATCAATGCCAATTTTCATAATGACTTTAATATGTTTAACGTCTTTCGGGCGCATTTGGGCCAAGAAAAGTTTTTAGCCCGCAGAATGCCTCTTTTAATATATTTATCTTTTAAGCTGTTGTTAGAAAAAATTTCTTTCATAACCCAAGATAATTGGTCAATATCATTAGGGTCAACCATCAAAGAAGAGCTGCCAACTACCTCTGGCAAAGAAGAACGATTAGAAACAATTGTCGGAACTCCGCAAGCCATTGCCTCTAAGGGAGGAAAGCCAAAACCCTCAAAAAAACTAGGGAAAACAAAAAGGTCGGCCAGATTATACAAAGAGGGCTTATCTGATTCATCAACAAAACCGGTAAAAAATATATCTCTGCTGTATTTTGAATTTTTAGCTTCTTTAAAAATATAGCCACAAAGCCATCCTTTTGCTCCAGCAATAACCAGCTTGTGTTCTGTTTTTTTATTTCTTTCCCTAAATAACTCAAAGGCCCTAATTAAACCAACAATGTTTTTCCTGGGCTCAATTGTCCCAAAATACAATATAAATTTATCCGGCAGATTATACTTTCCCCTGATACTTTTGAGTGTTTCTTTTTTGTTTTTTATCGGCCTGAACTGCTCTCCTACTCCTAAATAAACCACTTCAATTTTTTTAGGGTCAATATTATAGAGATTGATTAAATCATCTTTAGTTGATAAAGAATCAGAAATTATTTTATCTGCTCTTTCTGCTTCTTTTTTTGCATTCATAAAAAACCACTGCCATAATCTTTTTCTTTTTGAAAAAAATTCTGGATAACGCGTAAAGGCCAAATCATGGAATGTTACCACTCGCCGACAGCTGTTAGAAAGCGGGGTGGTAAAAAAATGAGGATTGAAATAAACATCAATGTCCCCAAGAAGCTTATCAACCTTTGGCCAATTCCCATAACGGGCTAAAGTAAAAAAAAGACGATTTGGTATTTTAAAATCGCCTAATTCAACATTACCCAAAGAAAGCCAGTTATAATTTAAAGAAGCTTTTTTAAAGGCGTTGTAAAAAAGCCGGTAGTTAATCTCTGGGTCGCAAGACAAAAGATGGGACAAAAGGTTGATTGTATATTCTTCAACACCGGTCCTTGCCCCTTTTGCCAAGACCCTTATGTCAACGCCGATAGTCACAAATTATAATCACAATTAAAGTTTATACCCCGTATTATTTTCAATAAACTCCTTTATTTTATTCTTAAAGCCTTCCTGGTCGTATTCCATCGCCTTAGCCCTTATTATTTTAGGGTCAAAATCATTAATTTTAAATTTGCGCAAAGTTTCAAGCAAATGGTCTTTTGTCTGCTCTCTAAAAAATAATCCATTTATCTCCGGCTCAATAATTTCCAAAGCGCCTCCTGACTGATAAGCAATAACCGGCCGGCCGGCAGCCATCGCCTCAACAGCCACTATGCCAAAATCCTCTTCCTGCGGAAAAATAAAGGCCTTGGCGTGAGCATAGTATTTTCTTAATTTTCCATCGTCAACCAATCCGACAAACTCAATATTTTCTTTAGCTTTTTTCATCAACCGTCTTTTTTCCGGCCCGTCGCCAATAATTTTCAAAGGCCAGCCAAGCTCATTAAAGGCGTCTATCGCCAAATCAAACCTCTTGTATGGCAGAAGACGGCCAACCATTAAAAAATAATCAGAAGGATTGCTAACTAAATAAAAAGGAGTTGTTTTAATAGGAGGATAAATAATTGTTGAATCTCTGTGGTAGTATTTCTTTATCCTTTGAGCGACAAAACGAGAATTAGCAATAAATTTATCAACCCGGCTTGCTGCCTGCTCATCCCAAATGCGGATATAATTCATAAAAAAGGGAATAAGTCTTTTTATCGCCTTGGGATAATTAAATTCTTCGATATAGCGGTGCGAATCATCCCAAGCATAACGAATGGGCGTGTGGCAATAACAGAGATGAAAACAATCAGCCGGAGTAACCACCCCCTTGGCATAACTGGCAGAATCAGAAAGGACCAAATCATAATTAGAAAAATCAAATTCTTCTACGGCCAAAGGCATCAGCATCAAAAAAGGCCGATGATAAGATTTAAGCAAAGGGATTTTTTGCAAAAAGGAAGTTTTAACATCCCGATTATCAAAGGCAAAGCCCGTTCTTTCTCTATCATAAAGAAGAGTATAAATTGGCGCCTTGGGAAAAATTTGGCAGAAGGCTTCCAAAACTCTTTCTGCCCCTCCATACTGATTTAAATAGTCATGGACTAAAGCAACACGCATAAACAAATAATTCAAGCCCCCCGTTGATACAAACTAAAAAAACAATCCCCAAAAAAGTCAACAAGCCGATCTGTCTCTAACAATAAAAGCCAGTGTCTTTAAAAGTATTTTTAAATCCATCAAAAGAGACCAATTTTCAATATAGTATGTGTCCAGTTTAACTTCCTCTTCAAAGGGAAGATCAGAACTGCCGCTTACTTGAGAAAGACCCGTTATCCCCGCTTTAATGGCCAAAAGTTTCTTATGATGCTTTTGGTATTTTCCAATTTCATCAGGCTGGTGCGGCCTGGGGCCGGTCAAGCTTATTTCCCCCCTAATAACATTAATCAATTGAGGCAGTTCATCTATTCTGTATTTGCGTAAAAATCGGCCAATCTTCGTCACTCTCGGGTCATCTTTCATTTTGAAAAGAGGCCCATCTCTCCTTTCATTATAAGCCCATAACAACGGCTTTAAATCTTCTGCCCCTTCAATCATTGAACGAAATTTATATAAATAAAATTCTTTTTTCTGACTGACTCTTTTTAATTTTACAAAAACAGGCCCCCTTGAATCCCACTTAATAATAAAGGCAACTATAAAAAAAAGAGGGCTTAAAACAACCAAGCCGACAGAAGAGCCGACCAGATCAATTAATCTTTTAATAATCTTGCCCCAGCCGTCTAAAGCAGTCCCTCTTAGTTCAATGATCGGCGAACCGCCCAATGTCTCCACCGAAGCATTGCTTGTTAATGTTTGGAAAAGATTGGGAACGAATTTAAAGGATAAATGTTTTTCTTCGCAAAAATTAACCAGTTCCAAAATTTTCTCTCTTGGCCAGTCAGGATCAGCCAAAATTATTTCATCCACTCCCGGATTGTCAATTTTGCTTTTAACCTCTAAAATATCAGGCTCAATAAGATTGCCGACCAACAAATAACCCAAACCCGGCTCTTTTTTAATATTATCAGTAATTTTACTGCTAATTCCATCTTTACCGATAACAAGCACCCGATGGGCGCCAAAATGACGCTTACGAATCAAATACTTCTGTAAACGACTAATTAAGAAACGGCCAAAAAAGACAAATAAAACCGCCAATAACCAGCCAACAAAAACTAAAAAACGAGAATCAAACCATTCTCGGCGGACAAAAATATAAAAGACCAAGACAATAATACCTGCTGAAAGAGCAATGATAATTTTAAAAAAATCATCCCAAAGCGAACGAACCGGCTTGATTTTATACAATCCGACAAGAGCAAAGACAAGCAAAAGAAAAAAAGAAAAACCCAAAACCAAAAGAAAATACTTCTCAAAAGGCAAACTCAAACTAAAAAGAACTGGTCTGTATTGGCTTACCCAAGGACTGACACGCAAGCCGTAAGCGGAAAAACCAGCTAAAATAATCATTAAAAAGTCCAGAGGAAGTAAAATTGAAGTAAAAAGTAAATCTGCCCTTTTCATCACCTTTATCCTAAGGGATTTAAGAAAAAAAGGCAATAAAAAAGCCGTTTTTTGCAAAACGACTTCTTCCCCCTTAGTTTATTTAAATCAAACCATCAATCCCAACTGCTCATCATTAAACCCAAGTCCCTAATATCAACTATACCGTCGTTGTTCATATCTTCGTTTTGCGCGCTGGGAGGTTCCAGCCAACGGCTGACTAAAAGACTGAAATCAGATGAATTAACACTGCCGTCGCTGTCTAAATCGCCAAAGAGTTGTTGGTCTATAACAATAGAGAGAGTTTGGCTGTCTGTTTGATTGTTTGAATCTGTTACTTGAACGGTAAAGTTAAACACGCCTTCTGTCGTTGGCGTGCCGGAAATAACCCCCGTTGAATTATTTAATATTAAGCCATTAGGTAATTTGCCAGAAATAACTGACCATGTGTAAGGCGTTGCTCCCCCCGAAACAGAAAGTGCTTGAAAATAAGCAGTGTTGATTTGGCCGCCGGGGAGAGACAGTGGTTATATCGGGAATTTGTGTCCTCCCCTATCAATATCAGACCACCAATTAGTCGGCAGTTCGGTTCTAAAAATTTCCAGTGGTTGGGTCCCCAGCCAATTAGAATCAAAATAAACATATTGACCATCTCGGCTTAACTGAGCCCTCATTTGGTTTTTATAATTAATAGGATCCCCTCTAACATGAGCGATTCTCCATGTTTTTACCATAGAAGAGTCCTTTGAGAATCGAACTGCCCATAACTCTCTTTCCAGCCAAAAGTTTGTATCAGAACCAGAACCAGCATAATTTGTATAAAAAAACCAACCATCAGTATTACGATTATAACTAGAGCTTACATGCGTCCCCCCTTCCCAATCGCAATAAGAGTATTGTCGCTATTTGAAATAGAAAATGTCGTATATTGAATATTCATAGATCCGCTGTTTGCTTCATTCACATTGTCTGTAAACCTCCTTATTTGTATATTAAAAACAGGGTCATTATAAGCTTCCCACTTTAATGGATAATCCATCGCCGGCATAGAGTGCATAAAACAATCGCCCGTAGCAGTCTCTGGCGGGTTTATTCCAGGCTCCCAAGTAACATAATTAAAATTTTGAGCCAAACTATTTTCTGTTTTTATAATTGAAAAAATAAGTTCATTAAATTGAATAACTTTACCAGAGGCAACTAAGCCAGTAAAAATAATTAGCCCGAATAAAAACAAACCAAGCCAAATACGCTTGGTTTTGTATTTCAGCCGAAAAAATAATTCAATAGACATTCTTCTTATATTATACTCCTTAAAAAATAAAAAAAGGAAAATATACGAAAATTAAAAAACCCAAGCAAGTAATAAGCCGGGTTCTGTTCTTAGCCCCTGCCAAAAACAAAGGCCAAGCGATAGCCATCTATCTGGGCTCTGCATTACTACAAAGCTCAAGCGAGCCACTTTTCATCTCCAATAATACAACATGGAGGTTTGCTCTTGCACCAGGCAGGGTTTACCACGCGCTTGCGTTCCCGCAAGGCGAGAGGAGTTAATCCTCACTTTTCACCTTTCCTCCCTTTAGGAGAACTCCCCTAAAGCGAAGTAGTATTGTCTCTGTGGCACTTTCCCTATTCTCACGAACGGTGGGCGTTACCCACTGCCCCTTAAAGGCGCCCGGATTTTCCTCTCCAGCCGACAAACAGCTGAAGCGACCATCTAACTTACTTGGGTTGCTATAATACTACCACGACCTCTTTCTGCTTGTCAATACACATAAACCAGTAAAAAACGCCTTAAACAGAAATGGATTTTTTACTCAAAATTCTATGGACCAACATAAGAATTGCCGCTATCAAAGACCACCAAGAAATAACATTTAAGGCGGTTTGGTTAACATTAGAAGTCAAGGATCTTATCGGGTCAAAAGTAAGAAATATAGCGCTAAAAACAAACAGAGCAACAGTCAAAAAGGAGAGAATGTCCATAAAATTACTTTTTCTAAAAGAAAGATTTTCTTTCAAGGCATCTTCCTTCGGCCATATCTTCCATATTAACAATAAATTAAAAAATAAAATAAGAATAAAGGCGGCATACCCTATCGGCGTCCCATTGGGAATTTGCCCACCGAACTTAAATATTAAAATAACCAAAAAATTCAAGAATAACATAACAGCCCAGCCAGTTTTTGACATTCTTCCATGCTGCCAATTCCTTTTTGCCAACCTGTTAGCTAAATAAAAAGTCATTACTGCCTGAACAGCTCCCCACCAAACCAAATTCACAAACAACATACTCCCCCATCTTATTCCTAAAAACAAAGGCGGGATAAAAAGTATGCCGGAGACAAAAGCCAAATATATCGTCCCATAAAAAAAAGAAATAGCCATTAAATGGAAGTCTTTTAACTTAAAGCGAATAATTAAATCTTCCAGCATAGTAAAATAAGTAAAATAAGAAATAAAAAGGACAAAAGGAAGAAAGGGCTGAGCCGGGATATTATTAATGCCCCTTAAAGAGTATTCTAAAAGCAAATTAAAAGCGGCAGCGATAAGTATAATTTTCCATCTGCTTGATATTGTCATATTGTGATTAATATTAATATTTTATACACCACTCTTTTTAGTATAGCAAAAGCAAGCACAAAGAAAAATGCCTGCTTAGCTAAACCAAGCAGGCACTACACCGCGATAAAGCCGCGCATCTATCTCCCAATCTTACCCGACTGCCTTTTTAGCTTGATATATATATCTGTCAACAACCGGCGCCATCACTTCAGCTGACTGAGACATCGGGTAAACTGGCATCAGGTAAACTTGGCCTGGCGCATCCCAATAACCAACCGCGTCAAAACGTCCCAAAGTAGTACAACTCATCTTGGCGCAACCAACCATTTGTAATGACCGCTTAGAGTAGACAACCGCTCCTTCTGGTATCTCAAAGTCATCTGGAGACTTCGGCGAATAAAGGGTAATCGGCTCGCCGATAAAGATGGGCTGCTGGCACCACGCGCAGACAACAGCCATTTGCTCAATACAGCGCCAGCAGTAAGGTATTCTATCTCACCTGAAAACAATCCTCATTAGTCTAAGCTTTGCCCTCCTTTCCTGCCCAAAAGCCCTAACAACAGCTCTCCGTGTTATCCGATGGCCGCACTCGGCCTCAAACCAACCAGCCATCAGTCCTTTTATTACTTTCAGAAAGAACATCTTCTACCCCCTTTTTTTCTAAATGGACAAAGAACTAAAAGCCGCTTAATCCACCTTATAAAAAATAAATTTAGATGTCAACAATTATAAAAGCGCCTGTTTTTTGTTTTGATTATCAAGCGCCTCGTTAACTAAGCGGTCAGCTTCTTTGTTTTTTCCTCGCGGAATATGTTTAAAATTAACTTGGCTAAAATCAATTATTAAATTCCATATTTTAATAAAAAGCGGCTGTAAATCTTTTTCCTTGATTTTGTATTGATGATTTAATTGCTTTACCACCAATTCACTATCCAAGAAAAAATCTATTCCCATTTCTTTCACTTTCTTCTTGCCAAAGAGCAGTTTTGCTTTTTTTAAAGCAAAAATAACCGCTTCGTACTCGGCTTGGTTATTGGTTGCCCTGCCAATAAAATGGCTGTATTTTTTGAATACCTGACCTTCTTTGGCAATGACCGTTCCTATTGCGGCCGGACCGGGATTGCCCCTTGCCCCTCCGTCTGTATATATAGCGATTTTCATACTACTGGCTTCAAATCAATAATTTTCATTTGTAAATCTTTATACCCGTTCCACTCATCAAGAATCAAGTTAAAAACCGCGTCAATTAAATCACCTTCTTTTATTTTATCCTGCCAATTTGCCAACCCAAAGCCAATCGCCTTAAATGTCTTCCCGTTAGTTGATTCGTCATTAAACATCATCAGCTCCATTTTTAAATGCTTGGCTCCATTGCCAACTGTCCGCAGATTTACGACTTCCAAGTTTTTCGCTAAAAATTTTGGCTCTTTATTGCCGGGACCGAAAGGAGCAAACATTTGTATGTTATTAAAGTCAGCCATATTAATATCTTTTAAAGAAAGCTCTGCGTCAATTTCTAATATCGGCGTCAATTCTTCATCCTTTATTTCTTTATCGGCTATTTTCTCTAAAGACAAGCGCAGTTTGAGTAAATTGCTCTTTTTTAATTGAAAGCCAGCCGCTTCTTTGTGTCCGCCAAAATCATCAAATAAATCAGCGCATTTTTTAAGAGCGCTCATTAAATCAAAGTGAGGAATACTGCGGCAGGAGCCAAAAATCATATTATTTTTTTCCTGGCAAATAAAAGAAGGGCGGTGATACTTGTCTGTTATTTTTCCGGAAACCAATCCAATTATCCCAACCGGCCAATCCTGACTTTTCTCAAAAATAATTTTTGTTTTTTTGCTTCTACTGCTTTTCTCCAAAAACCTATTATCTACTTCAGCTACTATTCTGCCAACTAAATTCTGGCGGGTTGTATTCAGCCGATTAAGTTGGTTTGCCAATTTATCAACCGCCTCTTCATTTTCCTCCACTAAAAGTTCAAAAGCAGTATTGGCGTGGTCCATACGGCTGGCGGCGTTTAAGCGCGGTCCCAATACAAAACCAATGGTATGACAATTCAAATTGGTTAAAGGCGCTCTGCCAATTGCGGCCGGACCTATTACTTGAGGACTAACTTGACTCACCTCCATTAATTTTTTTAAACCGGGACGACTAGTCTGCGCCAAAGCCGCCAAGCCATATTTCACCAAGGTTCTATTTTCACCAATAATGGGCATAACATCAGAAACAGTGGCCAAAGCGACCAATTCCAGTAAATTTTTTCTTACGTAATTTCCCTTTCGCTCACCAACATTTATCTCTTTTGACAAAACAAGAGCGCAGGCTAGTTTGTAAGCTACACCGGCGCCGGACAAATATTTAAACGGGTATTTGTCATCCTTTTTATGAGGATTAACCAAGGCAACCGCCCTTGGAACTTTATTTAAAACCTGATGATGATCAGTGATAATTACATCCACGCCCAATTTATTGGCTAAAGCAACCTCATCAAAATCTGTACTGCCGCAATCAACTGTTATTATTAATTTTGTCCCTTTTTTAGTAATTTCTTCAACCGCCTCGTTGTTAAGGCCATGCCCCTCTGTGTCCCTATCAGGAATATACCTGTCTAAATTATCGGCCCCGCATATTTTCAAAACAGACATTAAAATAGCCGTAGAGCAGACTCCATCAGCATCAAAGTCTCCATAAACAGTTATTTTTTCTCTTTTTTTAATTGCTCCCACAATCCGCTTGACTGCCTTTTTCATATCTTTTAAAAGATAGGGATTATAAATATCTTTTCTGTAATCAGGATTAAAAAACTCTTCAATCTGCTTTTTTGTCTTCAGCCCGCGATTGTAAAGCAATTGAGCAATTAAAGAAGGGAACTGTGAAAATTCCCCCAAATACTTTTTAGGCGCTCTTGATTTTATTTGCCATTCCATAATACTTCCAATCCCGGCAGTTTTTCGCCAGATAAATATTTAAGCATTGCGCCCCCGCCTGTAGAAAGGTGATCTATTCTATCTATTAATTTCATTTCTTCTATAAGGCGGATTGTTTCTCCGCCGCCAACAACTGAAAATCCACCGCTTTGACAAACCGCTTCAGCCATAGCTCTACTGCCAGAAGCAAATCTATCTATTTCAAAAAGCCCCATTGGGCCGTTCCAAACAATTGTTTTAGCGTCAGAAACCACATCAGCGAAAAGATTGTTTGTGTCTGGACCAATATCTAAAATCATTTCCTCCTTATTTGTCTTGCCTATAGGAGCAATCCGGCTTTCTTTCTCGCCGCTTTTGTCTACAGAAACAACCGCGTCAACTGGAATATGGAGAGAGGTGTCGGTCAGCTCTAATTTTTTTATTTCATCAATCATTGATTCTTCAATAACCGATTTGCCAATAGCAAACCCCTTGGCGGCAATAACTGTATTGGCTAAAGCCCCGCCTAAAATTATATGGTCGGCGTTTTTTAAAAAATTCTTTATCATTCTTATTTTTGTAGAAATTTTAGCCCCGCCGATTATTACCACCAAAGGATGATCCGGCTCTTTTAAAACCTTAGAAAGATTTCTAATTTCCTTTTCCATCAAAAGACCCATATATCCGGATAAATACCGGGGGATGCCGACAACCGAAGCATGAGTCCTATGCGACACTCCAAAAGCATCGTTTATATATATATCGGCCAAACCAGCCAGTTCTTTAGCAAAATCAGAATCGTTATCTTTCTCTCCATCATAAAAGCGTAAATTCTCCAATAAAACGACTCCGCCGGATTTGAGTCCTTCCACTTCTCTTTTAACATCTTCTCCTAAACAATTATTTATAAAAAGAACCTGCTTATTAATCAATTTTGAAAGACGATGACCGACCTGCTCCAAACTAAATTGTTTTTCTGAATCAGTCGGTCTGCCTAAATGAGAAATCAAAATTATTCTTGCTCCTTGTTTTATTAAATATTCTATGGTTGGCAAAGATGCTCTAATTTTAAAATCATTAAAAATACTGCCGTTTCCCAAAGAAACATTAAAATCAACCCTAACTAAAACTCTCTTGTCTCTAAAATCAAAATCATTAATTGATTTCATGGCCCAATCTTTTTAACCAACAACGCTTTTAATAATGCCGACAAATTCACTGGCGTTTAAAGAAGCTCCCCCCACTAAAAGTCCGTCCATATTGGCTTCTTTTATATAATCAGCCGCGTTTTTACCGGTAACGCTCCCCCCATAAAGAATCCTCGCTTTTTCTGCTGCCTGTCTGTTGTAAAGTTTGGTTAATATTTTTCTTATAAAGAGAGCGGCTTTCATTGCTTCGTTGGGCGAACAAGGATTATCTGTGCCAATCGCCCAAACAGGCTCATAAGCAATGCTTATTTCTCTGACTCTGGCAGAAGAAATGCCGCTTAAATTTTTTTCTAATTGTTCGCCGACAAACAAGCTCATTTCGTTTGTCGGCTTGCCCCTTGAGTCAAATGTGTCCCTTGTTTCTTCCCCGACACAAAGGATAGGATCCAAGCCAGCTTTTAAAGCGGCCTTTATTTTTTTATTAACCATTTCATCTGACTCTCCAAAATACTTTCTTCTTTCTGAATGACCAATAATAACATATTGGCAATTAACGTTTTTTAGCATTAAAGGAGAAATTTCTCCGGTATAAGCGCCTTTGTCCTGATAAAAACAATTTTGCGCTCCTAACCCAATTTTATCCAAATGGCTCTTTAAAAAAGATTTAAATTTATTCAAATAAACAAAAGGCGGACAAATAACAACCTCTGCGCCGTTAATCTCCGCCACCCCATGGAATACCGCCCCAAAAAGATGGTCAACCTCTTTCTCTTGAGCAGGGTTCATTTTCCAATTGGCTATTATTAATGGTTTTTTATCCATATTGTTTAATTGGGTTGTTGGGCTTAAATATTTATTACCCCTCCCCTTTAGTGACAAATAAAATGCAATAATCTGCTAAATGTTGCTTAGCATCATGGCATATGCTACCGCATGTTTCGTTATGTTCACTGCATTTGTAAGCGCCGCTCTCTGAAGTATGAAAACAAAGAGTGGCAAAATACTGACCCCAAACTCCAGGATACTCAGTGCACTCGCCAGCCCAGTCCCATGTCCCATGCTTAGGGTCATAAGAATAATAATAAATACCACCATCATTATATCCTTTTGTATAAAGAGGATCGCCGGGAACTTTTGGCATAAATTCTCTTATTGCATCTTCAAAAGAAGACAACTGTACACCAGGCAAATCGTCGCCGACAATTTCCCCCACAAGAGGTATACCATTCTCCGAATTATTTGGATAATGACCATATTTAGCGTAAAAAAGCTCTATGGCTGTTTGGATTTGTTTCAAATCATGAATTCTTTTGGCATCTCTCGCTTTGCCCCGGGCAGAATCAACTTGAGTATAAATAATACTGGACAAGAGACCAATAATAGCGACAACTACCGTCAATTCAATGAGGGTAAACCCATAACCTATTTTCTCTTTTTTAAAAACAGAATGACCCTTCATCATTTAACGCTTAATTTATTAAAACGAAAATGGCGCCAAATCCACCAAATGACTCCAATAAGAATCAACCCGCCAATAACTAAATCAAACTTTTCAAAATATATTTTAATATCCTGCCAATTCTCCCCCATGACAAAACCTATATATGTCAAAAGAACCGCCCACGGGATTGAACCAATTAAAGTATAAAAAGAAAACTTTTTAAATTCCATTTTGGAAATACCAGCCGGAAGAGAAATAAAAGTTCTGACAATGGGCAGAAGGCGGCTGAAAAAAACAGCTCCTTGGCCGTATTTTTTAAACCAAAACTCCGCTTTATCCAAATCAGCCAAAGAAATTAAAAAATATTTGCCGTATTTCCCAATAAAAGGTCGGCCTCCAAAATAACCAACCCAATAAGCGGCTATAGAGCCAATCAGATTGCCAATTGACCCCCAAAAAACAACCCACCAAAAATTAAAGCTCCCCTGAGCGACCAAATAACCGGAAAAAGGCATAATAACTTCTGAAGGAACAGGCAGACAGGCGCTCTCTAAAGCCATCAAAAAAGTAACCCCGAAATAGCCGCTTTTAGAAATAACCTCTATAATAATTGTCGCCAGCCAAGCTAAAATTTCTGCGATCATTTTACTTTCCTTAAAAACTGAGCGGCTTTTTCCGGCTCAATAGTTGATATTTCAACGCCTGCTCCCAGTTCAAAACCAGCCCAAATAGCTGTTTTGGGCATAATATTAATATGCCAGTGATAATGCTCATAACTATCCCCATCTCTGGGGGCTGTGTGCAAATAAAAGTTATAGGCCGGATCATTGAGTCCTTTATAAACCCGGTATAACGCTTCCCTTAAAGCGTCAGAAAAAAACTCTTTTTCTTTTTCGCTCATTTTTTCAAAATAAGGCATATGCTTTTTAGGGTAAACTCTCACTTCAAAAGAAACCTGCGGAGCAAAAGGACACAAAACAACAAACTGATCGTTTTCATAAATTATTCTTTGGCCGTCCTTGATACCCCACTCCAGCATAGCGCAATAAACGCACTCGCCCTGACTGCGATAAAAAGATTCCGCTCCATCCATACTGCTTCTTAAATCAGGATCGATTACCGGAATGGCGATCAACTGCGAATGAGGATGAGCTACTGACGCTCCCGCCTCCTGCCCATGATTATGGAAAATGGAAATATATCTAATAAATTTTTTGCCAATAAGCTCAAGATATCTTTCTTGATAAAGATCTATAACCGTTTTTATCTCCTCGTTTGAAAACTGAGCCATTTGCTTGTCGTGGTCAGCCGTAATAATTACTTCATGATAACCAACCCCGTCCATTACTCTGTTCGGCCCTTCTTTTCTTTCGCCAAGAGAATCTGCCGGTGAAAAAGCTGGATATTTATTAGGGATAGAAATAACAAACCAGGAGCCGTCTTCTTTATCTCGGCGAGAAAGTTTCTCTTTTATATTTTCTTCCTGGCAAAAGGGGCATTTGTTTTTAGGAACAACCTGCTTATTCCTTTCGTTTTTAGCAAAGCTTTCCGGACGCCTAGCTCTACCAGTGGCAATAACCACCCAGTCATTGGAAACCAGATCCATCCTTAACTCTGAAGGAATTTTTGTCTTCATATTTTTTATGCTGCCTTAGCTTCTTTTTTAGAGCCAGACGATAAATTATACTTGCCTCTTATCAAATTCCACCTAACTTTAAATAATTCTCTAAAAGTATTAAGATACCCCCTTAAATTAACTTTGCTCCCCGGCTGGTTAACCCAGTAAACAGGGATAATCCCTATTTTATAACCCAGTTTTCTTGCCAAAGCCAAGGCTTCTATATCAAAGCCCCAACGATTAATTTTAGAGCGGCTGAAAATATCATGCGTCGCTTTGGCGGAAAAAGCCTTAAAGCCGCATTGAGTGTCCCAAACGCCCGGGACAGCCAATAATTGGATTAAAATATTGCCCGTATTGCCCAACTGCCTTTTCAAAAATGCTTGGGGCACCGCTTGTTTGGCGCCGGGCGCGTCTTTCCTATCCCGCGAACCAATAACAATCTCATAGCCTCTATCAAAAAACGGCTTCATTCTTTCAAAATGATCAACCGTTGTTGCGTTATCAGCATCCATAAAGAGGCGGATTTGACCAGCCGCTCCTAACATCCCCTGCCTGACAACCCAGCCCTTGCCGTGATTTTCCTTATTATCAATTAATTTTAAATTCTTAACCAATTGACTAAATTTATTGACTACTTGAGCAGTTTTATCTTTTGAACCGTCGCTAACAACAATAATCTCATAAGAATAATCCTGCTCGCTTAAATAGCGATCAACAGCCAATAATGTACTGCCAATTCTTTTTTCCTCATTATAGGCCGGAATGACTACTGATAAATAAATTTTGTCCATATATTTTTAAACCGCCACCCCCCATAAAAGAATGTGATTTTTTCTTGAATTATAACATATTTTTATAATACAATACAAAAGTATGAAAACCCAGTGGAAAATTATTTTATTAGTTATTGTCTTTAGTATGTTTTTTTGAATATGCTCTGCGCGGTTTTAAAATGCTGATTAGCAACCCGGCAATGGCTATTTTTATTCTATTTGTCTATATTTCTGAATTCGCAATGATAAACTATTTCATACAAAAATACAAAATGAGAGATTACCACCTTGCCCTTTTAGCTTTTTTATTCTCTATAAACTCCTATCAAAGAAAAAACCAGAGCCCCTCTATTTTCAAAAAAGAAAGTTTATCAACGCCTTGGCAATAATAACCATTATTGTATTTACTATCGGGTTGTTTGCTCCGTACAACCCAACACTTGTCAGCGGATACCACCCCGTCAACCAAATCTCCTTTATAATTATCTATATTTGGACAATTGTTTTATCAATTCTAATACCCGGCTACTGAATAGCTTTTAAAAAACCAATACCAATATAAATGAAATTCCATATTAAAACATATGGCTGCCAAATGAACGAATCAGACAGCCAAAAAATAGCCAATCAATTAATAAAAG
Source organism: uncultured Candidatus Saccharibacteria bacterium (assembly GCA_964420115.1). Lineage (GTDB taxonomy): Bacteria > Patescibacteriota > Minisyncoccia > Portnoybacterales > UBA2143 > CAYQQO01. Next base: position 40,151 of record CAYQQO010000003.1, read on the forward strand.
AAAAAAATCAGCCGGCCAAAAAATTAGAGCGGGCTGATTTAGTAATAATTAATGTTTGCTCTGTAAGACAGTCAGCAGTAAACAGAGTTTTTAGCCGAATTAAAAAAATAAGGAAGGGAAACAAAAAAGCAAAAATTATTTTAACCGGCTGTATTTTAGAAAAAGACAAAAAACAATTTAATAATCTTGTTGATGAAATATGGCCAATCACTGACTTAAAAAGAAAAACATGCCCTCCAAAAAATAAAGCCTATCTCCCTATTATGGCTGGTTGCAACAATTTCTGTTCCTACTGCGTTGTTCCCTACACAAGAGGCCGTGAAAAATCAGAAAAAGCGGAAGAAATCATAAAAGAAGCAAAAGAATTAATCAAAAAAGGGCACGAAGAAATAACTCTTCTCGGCCAAAATGTAAATTCATATAAAAGCGGCAAATACAACTTCCCCAAGCTTCTTGAATCAATTAATAATCTACCCGGCAATTTTAAAATCAAATTTCTCACCTCCCACCCGAAGGATATATCAGACCGACTAATAAAGGTTATTGCCAAAAGCAAAAAAATATCAAAAGAAATTCATTTACCGCTTCAGTCAGGCGACAATAAAATTTTAAAAAAAATGAACCGCGGATATACCAAAGAAGATTATTTGAAATTAATCAAAAAAATAAGAAAAGCTATGCCCAAGGCAAAAATCTCCACTGATATTATTGTCGGCTTTCCTCAGGAAACAGAAAAACAATTCCAAAATACCGTTGATTTAATAAAAAAAATTAGTTTTACCCACGCCTATATCGCCGCTTATTCGCCCAGAGCCGGCACCGCCGCTTCCAAGCTAAAAGACGATGTCTCCCCCAACGAGAAAAAAAGAAGAAAAAAAATACTATTGGGAATGTTTTAAAAAAAGAAAGCGCACGTGTTGCCGCGCGCCTTCGTTTATGTGTCTTTCTTTCCGCATTCCCATCTCATTAGAAAACTAAGCTGGCATTGCCTCCATAGCCGCTTCTACCCCCTTAAAGAAATTAAAGATATTACCATAAAAACATCCCAAAAGAGCAATCCTTAGAGAATTACCCAAAAGCATAACAGGAAAAACATAACGATATCCGAAAACTCGCCCCGAAACAAGAGCAATCTCCTTTATCCAGGGGACAAACGGAACTATAACACAAATAAAAAGTCCCCAATACCCCCATCTTTTCACTATTTTAGATACCCTTGTCTCCATTTTCTTCCATTTTTCAAGTCTCTCCACTATCTTGTCAACAACAAAAAAGCTGAAAGAAAAAGCTATACTGCTAATTATTACAGAAAAAAGAATCGCCTCTTTTTGAGAAAAACCACTCAACATCCAGCCGCCAACACCTGTATCAGTATAAAGAATCGTATGCCCTGCATTCAACAGAAAAAGCATTCCTCTCTGCATCGCGCCCCCCTTTTTTTTACCTGCTATTTAGGATTAAAAGAACTATTGCTAATATAAAAGGCCGCTCCTTGAATAGCCTTTTAAAAAAATACCAGGCGCATTTGGCGCGCCACTCGACGCTTCTCTATATCTATACAGACAAACCACCGACAAAACCCGCCGCAGTCGACCGCATATCTTCATTAAAGCCCTTATTATTCCCACATTTAGAGAACCCCTCGGCATCAGTAAAGAATTGAGCGCCTGCATAAAAGCACCTTTATTTCTTTTAAGACCTCCTCCAAGAGTCCCGGAAAGCGGTTAAAAAGAAACTATGCCCTATGTTTTTATTCTATAAAAAAAGAAAAAAATGTCAAAAATTTATCCACAAAGAAGAAAAACATTCCCAGACAACAAACTCATTGTTGTTTTAGGCCCGACTGCTTCAGGAAAAACTGAATTATCTATTAAGTTGGCTCAAAAATTTAACGGGGAGATTATCTCTGCTGACTCAAGGCAAATTTACAAAGAGATGAACATTGGCACAGCTAAACCAACAGAAAAAGAATTAAAAAAAATTCCTCACCACCTTATTAGTATTGTAAAACCCGATGAAGAATTCACTCTGGCTCAATTTAAAAAAACAGCTGTTGAAATTATTAAAGACATACAAAAAAGAAAAAAACTGCCTTTCTTAGTCGGCGGCACTGGACTCTATATCCAATCAATAGTTGATAATTTGGGAATCCCAGGAGTAAAACCTGATAAAAAGTTAAGAAATAAACTGGAAAAGAAAACAATTGAAAGTTTATCAAACCAGCTTAAAAAAATAGACCCTTTGGCTTCAAAAATAACAGGGCCCAATAAAAGAAGAATCATTAGAGCGCTTGAAATCTGCCTTAAAACAAAAAAGCCCTTCTCACCACAAAGAAAAAAAAAGAAGCCGCTTTTTAATATTTCACAAATTGGATTAAACCCAAACAAAGAAACGCTTATAAAAAAAATAGACAAACGGACTGAAAAAATGATTAAAAAGGGGATGGTTAAAGAAGTAAAAAAGTTGTTAAAAAAATATTCTCCTTTGCTTCCGGCAATGTCAGGCATTGGCTATCAGGAAATAATTCAATATTTAAATAATGAAATTTCTTTAGGAAAAGCGGAAGAACTAATCAAATTACATACTCTCCAATATACAAGAAGGCAGATGACATGGTTTAAACGCGACAAAAGAATTAAATGGATTAAAAATTATTCCCAAGCTGAAAAATTAATTAGAGATTTTCTTTTCTAAAATTTTTCTGACTACTCCGGGATTGGCCTGTCCCTTTGAAGCTGCCATCACTTTACCCACCAAAAATTGAAGGGCGTTTTCTTTTCCCGCCTGGTAATCCTTGACCGGTTGAGAATTTTCATTAATCACCTTATCAACAATCCCCTCTAAGGCTGATTGGTCGCTGACCTGATGAAGTTCTTTAGTTTCAACAATATGAGACGGGTCAGCCCCTGTTTCAAACATTTCTTTCAAAACTATTTGAGCGGCAGAACTTGATATTTCTTTTTTGCCGACCATGGAAATAAATTCGGCAAAGTTTTCCGGGCTAATCTGACAATCAGCCATTTTAATTTTGTTCTGCCAAAGAAGTTTTTGCAGTTCTGTAATAAGATAGTTAGCGGTTAACTTAACAAGCGGCTGCCTGTTGCTGATTGACTTTATCCCCATCCATGTTTGCAGCTCTGAAACTACCTGTTCAAAATAATCAGCTAAATCTTTATTAGCCGCTAAAATATCAACATCTGCTTTTGGCAATTGGTACTGGTCCACAAAACGATCTTTCTTAATATCCGGCATTTCCGGCAATGTTTTTTTAATTTTATCAATTTGTTCTGTTTTAAAAAGTAAAGGAGGCAAATCCGGCTCCGGAAAATAACGGTAATCATGGGCTTCTTCTTTTGTTCTTTGAGAAAAAGTTTTTTGCCTGCCATCATCCCACCCTCTTGTTTCTTGAACTATCTCATTTTTTTCTCCCAGCATTTCTGTTTGTCTTTTAATTTCGTAGTCAACAGCCCGTTCAACAGCCCGAAAGGAATTAAGGTTCTTTATTTCTACCTTAGTTCCTATTCTCCTACCTGATTTAAGAGATATATTAACCTCGCATCGCATCTGCCCTTTTTCCATATTCGCTTCTGAAACATCCAAATACCTTAAAATTAACTGCAGTTTTTCGCAAAACTGTTTGGCTTCTTTTCCCGATTTAATGTCCGGCTCAGTAACAATCTCCATTAAAGGCAAACCAGCCCTGTTAAAATCAACCAAAGAATAACCAGCTCCTTTTGGATGTATCAACTTGCCAGTATCTTCTTCCAGATGAATTCTGGTTATTCTAATTCTTTCTCCGCTAACTTCTAAAAAACCGCCTAAAGACAAAGGCATATCATATTGGGAAATTTGATAACCTTTGGGCAGATCGGGATAAAAATAGTTTTTACGGTCAAACTTGGAAAATTGAGGAACTTGGCAATTCAAAGCCAAAGCGGTTTTAATTACTCCCTCCACCGCTTTCTGGTTTATTACCGGCAGACTGCCGGGCTGGCCGGTGCAAACGGGACAAATATGGATGTTTGGCTCTTTACTATCTGAATCATTAAGACAGCCGCAGAACATTTTACTTTCTGTTTTCAGTTCAACGTGTATTTCCAAACCGATTATTGGTTGATAGTCCATAATATATCTTCTCCTTATTATATCCCTCTTTTTACAAAAAAGAAAAGCCCTGACTGAGTTTAACCCAATCAGGGCGAACTGCTTCGGCTTTGACACCTAAGCTATTTAACTTAAGCGGTGATAGTCGTCTCCTTTTGTTTGCCCAGCCGCATCAGAGCGACAGCGTCGGTATGCTCGTAGACATGGAGATCCTTGCAGGAAGCGACAATAGCTCCATCAGCCACCTCAAGAGATTCAGCCATATACTCTTTCAACAGCTGAATACCGCCAAGATTGACAGGAAAGCCGCCCCATAAATCCCAAGAACGGAAATAGACCCAGAAATGAAGCTTCCCCTCGTCAATCCACGTATCAATCCCGCGCAAACACTGCGAACTGGGACGATTTTGAGAATCTTTGTTCCAGAGGTTATCGCGAAAATACTCTTGCGTCACAACCCCTCTGCTTCTTTCGGAAATGAAAATCTGCTCACTGTAATCAACACTCCTATCATAAAAATAGAGCGTTTCAGGCCGGCCGACGGTCATATAGCCGTGGTTGTTGCCAAATCCACCTTCTTTATAGTGCTTAATAACCCACTCCACCTGCCAATAAAGATCTTCGCCATAGGTGTAGTGTTCGCCCGGCTGTCTTACCGGAGTCATTAAATAACCCAGATACTCCTCAATATCTTCTTCAGTTGTTGGCGGCGGAATATTTGATCCTTCCGGCATCTGCGGAGCCAGGGGCCTTGTCCCGGGATATTTAATATTGATAACCAGAGGCAGAGCTGAACGGTGAATGCCTTCATAGCTCCCACTGGTGATCAAGTATCTTCTTCCCCCTGTCATCACTTTGTCGAGCGCTTGAAACCAGGCGTCTCCCAAATCAGTGGCCTCTATAAAGGTCAGTTTATTCATTCTTCTCTCCTCTTTTTATGGGTTGTGATAACTTCCTTTGGTCGCTATTACAGCTCCGTGAAAATCCGGTTCCTTCTCGCACCTTGAGCAATAAGGCGCTTGTTCGTAGAAACAACGCCCGCTTCCTGACATAGCACACCCGCCTGTTTTCCGAGCTCGTCTGGAGTTAAAATACTTTTTAACCCCATCGGTGTCTCAATTTGCTTAGGCATTTCTCATTCCCCCCTCTTTTTACAATTGAACTGACGGAAACCAATCCCCCTTTCGGCGAACAAGCGACGCACCTGGTGATTTTCTTCAGGGCTGTCGTATTCTTTCTGATAAACAAACTCGCCGATGCCCAAATTAACCAGCATCTTCGCACAATCATAACAGGGAGTAAAAATACAATAGACTCTACAGCCAGACAGATTGATACCCTCGGTCGCTGCGTTAGCTATGGCGTTTGTCTCGGCATGCGCGCCTCGGCATTTGCCAGAACCAGCCGGCAGTTTTACGCCGTCTTTTTCCTTGGCGCAACCCACTTCCTGGCAATGGACCTCGCCTTTAGGCGGCCCATTGTAGCCAAAAACAATTGAACGATTGTTGTTTTTGACAAATGCGGCACCAACCTTGTAGTGTCTGCAAACTGATCTGCGAGATATTTCAGAAACAAAATTCATAAAAGTCTCATCCCAAAGCGGTCTTTCCATTATTAGTCCTCCCTACTGTTTTATTGCTGTTAAGGAATTCAAAGGGGCAGCTATATTCTGCCCCTCTTCCAGTTGACTTTTTTGCGCGCTTCCCAGTCAATCCCGATCTGACAGTCCCGTCCGGAGCACTTTCTGATAAACTTTTCCCAAGCCCTTTGCAGTTTGCTCTTCTTGTTTCTCGCTCTTTTCTTCGCCATCTTATACTCCTTCTCTTTTTTTTATTAAGGAACCACAAAAACTGGATTCTTCAGCCAGCTTATTTTTCAAATTTTCAAAAAACAAGCTGGATAAAGAAAAATCACTTTACCTCAATGCCCATACTCCGGGCTGTGCCTTCAACAATTTTTTCTGCCTGCTCTGTTGAATAGGCGTTTAAATCAACCATTTTTTTCTCGGCGATCTGGCGAACTTGCTCTTTCGTCACTTTACCGACTTTGTTTTTATGCGGCTCGCCAGAGCCCTTGTCAATACCAGCCGCTTTTCTAAGCAAATCAGAAGCAGGCGAAGTTTTTAGTTTAAAATCAAAAGTCCTGTCTTCGTAAACAGTAATTTCTACCGGAATAACATCGCCGGCCATTTCTTTTGTTGCTTCATTAAATTTAGCGCAGAAATCTTGAATATTTAACCCGTGTTGACCTAAGGCCGGCCCAATAGGCGGCGCTGGGTTTGCTTGTCCTGCTTGAACCTGCACTTTAACTATAGTTTTAATTGGTTTTGCCATATTTTTACATTTTTTTAACCTGCAAGAAATCTAATTCCACCGGCGTCTCTCTGCCAAACATTGAGACAAGAACTTTAATTTTACCTTTTTTCTCATCAATCTCTGAAATCTTCCCGTCAAAATCCTTAAATGGGCCGTCAACAATTTTAACCATGTCGCCAACAACCACATCAATTCTGTATTTGGGTTCTTCAACGCCCATTCTTTTCTCTAACGATTTAATCTCTTCTTGGGCAATGGGTGTTGGCACAGTTCCTGCGCCAATAAAACCGGTAACTCGCGGAGTATTTCTGACCACATACCAAGAATCGTCTGTCACAATCATTTCAACTAAAACATAGCCGGGATAAATTTTTTCTTCAACCACCTGGCGCTTCCCTGACTTTATCTTTATTTTCTTCTCTGTTGGAACTAAAACATTAAAAATTCTATCTTCCATTCCCATAGATTCAATCCTTTGCCTTAAATTTCTGGCAACCGCTTCTTCGTATCCAGAATAAGTATGAAGGACATACCATTTTTTACCTTGTTCTACTTGTTTAGGCATATTAAATTACAAAATTATTTAGTATCCAAATAAATAAAAAGTCCAGCCCGCCCAAAAAAATTGCCACAACCAATGTCAGGCCGAATACTATCAATGTATATTTGATAGTATCTTTGCGAGTCGGCCAAGTAACCCGCTTTAATTCAATGCGGACTTCTTTCAAAAATGTTACTAATCTGTTTGGTATATTTTTCAAATTCATTATTCTTTAGCTAAAAATTTAAATATTTTAAAAAGCCCCGGCGGGCTGTTTTTTTCAATATTAGCCAACCTGCTGTTTTATGTCAAGACATTGTATCCGTCCATAACATATTGGACTTTTTAGGTGATATAAAATTATCAATAA
>CAYQQO010000004.1:0-41542 GCA_964420115.1 uncultured Candidatus Saccharibacteria bacterium
CTGCATACATATTCAGACCCTTAAAGAGTCCAATATGTATGTGAACTTATGCATTAATCCAAACCACAGCCCTTAGACAAAATAAAATTAATCAAGAAGCTTTCTTAATTTTGGCAAAGTTCCTTTTCCCGGATTGGACAGTCAACCCGTCTTTAATGATTATTTCTCGATCCCAGTCACCAACTATTTTTTTATCTACCCTAACAGCCCCCTGACTAATCAATCTTCTGGCCTCGCTTTTACTGGGAGCTAGTTTAATTTTAACCAATAAGTCTGTAATTTGATATCGGCTTTTAGTTAATTTAAAAACAGGAATATTTGAAGGTTTATCTTTTTTTTTGAAAACACGATTGAATTCTTTTTCCGCCTTTTCAGCCGCTTTTTTACTGTGATAAATAGAGACTAGTTCACGGGCCAACTGCGCTTTAGCATCACGAGGATTCATTTTGCCGCTTTTAATTAACTCCCTTATTTGCTCAACTTCGCTTTCTGTGATATCGGTGGCAAGCTCCATTGCTGGAGCTATCAATTGATCGGGCCAAGACATAATTTGGCCATACATACCATTAGGCATGGCGTCTAATGCAACCATATTCCCTTCGCTTTTGCCCATTTTTTGCCCAAGAGGGTCGGTCAACAGCTTAGTTGTTAAAACAAATTTTTCTTTCTTTTTAAGAGCTTTTATTAAATCGCGGCCGCAAAGCATATTAAATGTCTGATCGTTGCCTCCTACTTCCAAATCAACGCCCAAAGATAAACTGTCATATGCTTGAGCAAGGGGGTAAAAAAATTCGTGCAAATAAATTGGTTTTTTTGCTTTTATCCTTTCCTGAAACATATCACGGACAATCATTTGACCAACAGTAAAATTAGAAGAAATCTCGATTAAATCAGCAAAAGTCAGTTTATCAAGCCACTGGCTGTTATACATAATTTTAGCTGGATTTTTGCCTGAGAACTTTAAAATTTTTGCCGCCAGTTTTTTGTAATTTTTGGCATTTTTTAATACCTCTTGACGGGTCAATCTTTTTCTGGTTGCTTTTTTGTCAGTTGGATCGCCAATCATGCCGGTAAAATCGCCTAAAAGCATTATCACTTCATGGCCTAAATCTTGAAATTGAGCTAATTTTTTCAATGTTATGGCGTGACCAATATGAAGAGCCGGAGCAGTTGGGTCATACCCGCAATAAAGCCGCAGCCGCCTGCCTGATTCTAATTCTTTTTCTAAAGCAGCCCGGCTGGGATAAATATTTTCCACCCCCCGGCTTAACGCTCTGTTTTTCTTGTCTTCTTGACCCATTATTGCCTTTAGTATAGCACCCTTGATAAAGCGAGTCAATTTTGGCACAATAAAGAAAGACTCTACTATAAAAAGTCAATGAGAAAAAAGAAAAAACAATATATTAAAAAGATAGCCAGATTAATCTTTTTTGGCTCTCTTTTAGGCGGGTTGGCAATAATCGGTCTTTTTGCTGTTTTCGCCAAAGATTTGCCTGACCCGGCAAAAATCAGCGAGCGGAAAATAACCCAATCAACCAAAATTTATGACAGAACCGGGGAAATAATTCTCTATGATATCCATGGCGAAGAAAAAAGAACAATTATTCCCTTTGAAGATATCCCAGAATATATCAAGGGGGCAACCGTCGCCATTGAAGACGATAATTTTTATCATCATATTGGCTTTGATTGGAAGGGAATTTTAAGGGCAGCATGGGCTAACTTGCGCGGCAAAAGAATCGTCCAAGGCGGCTCCACCATCTCCCAGCAATATATTAAAAACGCTTTTTTAGGCGGGCCCAGATCAGAAAGAACATTCACCAGAAAAATTAAAGAGCTTATTCTGTCTTTAGAGCTGGAAAGAAGGTATGAGAAAGACGAAATCTTTAGTTTCTACCTTAATCAGGTCCCTTACGGTTCTAATGCTTATGGCATTGAAGCGGCTGCTAGAACATTTTTTAATAAACCAGCAAAAGAATTGACATTAGCCCAGTCAGCTCTTTTGGCCTCTCTGCCGCAGGCGCCAAGCTATTATTCGCCCTATGGCTCTCATCCCGATGAACTGGAAGCCAGAAAAAATCTGGTTCTCAATAAAATGGCTCTCTTCGGCTATATTTCTCAAGAACAAGCAGACCAAGCAAAATTAGAAGAACTAAAATACTCTTCTCAAGGTGATCTAAAGGCGCATCATTTTATCACTATGATAAAAGAATATTTAGAAGAGAATTACAGTGAGCGCTACGGCGATATCAACGCCGCCGGTCTGAAGGTTTACACAACACTTGATTGGACCCTGCAAGAAATTGCCGAAGAAGAAATAGCCAAACAAGTTGATTACAATGAAAAAACATACCGGGCTAAAAATGCCGCTTTAGTAGCCGTTGACCCAAAAAGCGGCCAACTATTAGCCTTGGTCGGGTCAAAAAAATACAGCGAAGATCAGTTTAATGTCGCTACCAGCCCCAACCGCCAGCCCGGGTCCTCTTTTAAACCCCTTGTCTACGCCTTGGCTTTTGAGAAAGGATACCGACCGGAAACAATTGTTTTTGATCTATCTACTAATTTTAGCCCGCCCGGACCCTACCAAAAAGATTATATCCCGACAAACTATGATATGGGCTACCGCGGCCCAATAACATTAAAAAGCGCCTTGGCCCAATCAATTAATATTCCGGCTGTAAAAACCCTTTATTTGGCAGGCGTTGATGAAGCGATTAATTTGGCCCAAGATATGGGCATTACAACACTAAAAGACAGAAGCAGATATGGGCTGTCTTTAGTTTTGGGAGGCGGCGAAGTTAAACTAATAGATGAAACAGCCGCCTACGGCGTCTTTGCCGCTGAAGGAATTAAGCGCCCCTTAACTTTTATACTAAAAATTAAAGATGCTCAAGGAAGGGTTTTAGAAGAATATGAAGATGATCCAACAAAAGTTTTAAACCCAGAAACAGCCAGAAAAATTAGCGACATTCTCTCTGATGATGACGCCCGAGCGCCAATGTTTGGCCGACATTCTCGTCTGTATATCCCGGGCATCCCAGTGGCGGTGAAAACAGGAACCACCCAAGATTACAGCGACGGCTGGACAGTCGGCTATACCCCAAGCCTATCAGTCGGCGTCTGGGCGGGCAATAATGACTATCGGGACAAAATGAGAATAGGGACAGCCGGTGTTTCTGTGGCCGGCCCTATTTGGCATAATTTTATAAAAAGGGCTTATCAGATAAAAAGCATTGGCAGCGAACTGGGAAATGGCCAAAAATACAAACCAAAAAAAGAAAATGAATTCGCCCTGCCCAAAAACACAGAATATTTCACTCCCCCCGAAAAAATAGCTACCAGCACCAAACCAATGATTGGAGGCCAAATAACTTATCAAAATAAAGTGAAAATAGATTCTGTTTCCGGTAAATTAGCAACTGGACTGACTCCGCCGGACTTAATTATAGAAAAAAGCTATCAACAAGCCCACTCTATTTTATATTACATTAATAGAAACGATCCTTTAGGACCCTTCCCTAAAAACCCGGAAAATGACGAACAATTTTTAAGATGGGAAGAGCCGGTTTTAAAATGGGCCGAACAACAACCCTGCACTGAAAAGTCATGCTACAACCAAAGCCCGCCGACTGAATATGATGATATCCACACCGAAGAAAATAAAATAAAGATAGAAATTACCTCTCCTAAAAAAAACCAATTAATTAAAGAATATACATTAACTATCACCACTCAAATAGAAGCCAACCTGCCAATTAGCCAAGTTGACTTCTTTTTCAATAATAAATTCGTAGGCAGTGATAATTCTTTCCCTTATTCTACTACCTTCAATCTTGGACCATACCTCCTCCCTCAAAACAAACAAACAATTAAGGTCCGCGCTTATGATGAGGTTTTAAATAGAGATGAAGACGAAATAATTATTAAAACAAACTTTTAGAAAACAAGAAGGTATTTTTAACAACAACCAAAAACCCCGAATAGAATTTCTATTCGGGGTTTTATAAACAACTTGCAGATAACAACGTTTACCGCCGTCGCGCTATGATATCGCGCTGACACTCCTAAGCTCTATACCCCCCCTCTTTTATCTCTGGTCTCTATTATTAAGCTTTAATCGGCATTACCACGTAAGTATAACTAATATCGCCAACTGGTCTAATAACCGAAGGACCGGTAGAGCTATTTAACCCAAAAAAGACCTTATCGCTAAAAATATTATTTAAACCGCCTAAAAGATAATTATAGTCAAAAACAACTTCAACTTCTTCTTCCCCATTTATTTCTGCTTCTATTTTTGACTTATTTTCTCCAACATCAACATCTTTTGATAAAATTTCAATAGATGATTTTTGAGGATTAAAAGTTATTTTAACATCATTAATTTTCCCGGAAAACAAACTGGCAATTTTAATATTTTTAATCAATTCCTCCCTACTAACAACCGTCTGTGTTTTAAAACTATTAGGAATAATTTGTTGGTAATCAGGGTATTTCCCTTCAATTAATCTTGAAATAACTTGACAATAACCTAAATCAAATAAGATTTGGTTGTTTGATAAAATAATTTCTACATCTTGATCTGATTCATCGCCTATTAAATCTTTTTCTCCTAAAATTCTAATTAATTCAGAAATAGTTCTTTGAGGGATAATAATTGATTGTTTATTAATTTTAGATACACTCCCCTCTGTTTCAAGATTTTTTTCAGCTAAACGAAAACTATCAGTAGCCGCCATTTTTATACTGCCTTTTTCAAAATTAACAAAAATACCTGAAATTTCCGGACGTGATTCAGATAAAGCAGACATTTCAACAACTTGTGAAAGTCCGTTTTTTAAAAGACCGCCCTTTATTTTAATTAACGGCTTATCTTTAATTTTAGGGATAATTGGGAAATCATCAGCTTTAATCCCCTTTAAATTTGCTTTAAATTTTTCGCATTTTAATTCTAATTGATTTTCTTTTACCTTCATTTTAATTTTTTTATTTGGTAAATTCCCAATAAAACCACTTATCAACCTAGCTGGCACAGTAATCCCCCCTTTTTCCACAATTTTTCCATTAACCCAGCAATTAATTCCAATCTCTAAATTAGTTGAAGAAATTTTTAATTTATTTCCTTCACTAATTAAAAGAAGGTTGTTTAGTATTGGCAGTGTAAGATTCCGGCCTATAATTCTTTCGGTGATATTTAGTGCTTGTTTTATATTTTTTTGAAGGCAAATTACTTTCATATTTTTAATTTTATTTTTAATAATAATAACTATTTATAAATTTATTATTGTGGTTATTAAGTGTTGAGTTATTTGGGGAAAACAGCTATTTATTTGATATATATTTAGTTTTTTTATTTTAAATAATGTTAATAAATTTATTGAAAGTTTGGGGATAAATATCTAATAATCTCTGGTTAATTTATATTATTTGAATAATATAATCTTTCTTTAATTAAGTTGATTTCCTGTTGTATTAATTCATTATTTTCAATTGCTTTATTTATTTTATTACAAGCATACATTACAGTAGTATGGTCTCGTCCGCCTAATTTTTCACCGATATAAGGGTAAGAACTGTTTAATTCTTGTCTAATTAGATACATACAGATTTGACGGGGATAAACTAATTCTTTTTTTCTTGAATGGTTAATTAAATCAGTAGTAGTGATGTTATAAAAATCAGCTACTATTTTAATAATATTTTTAAAATTAGTAATTCTTTTAGGGGGTGAAATAATTGTTCCTAATATTTTTGAAGTTGTTTTTAAATTTGGTTGAGTATTGTTCATTTGGCAAAAAGCCATTACTCTATTTAGGGCTCCTTCTAATTCTCTGATATTTTTTTGAATATTAGTAGCAATATAAATAAGGACATCTTCTGGAATTTTGAATTTTTTTTCCTTAACTTTTCTTTTAAGAATCGCCATTCTTGTTTCATAATCAGGAAAGGAAATATCAGCGATCATTCCCCCTTCAAAACGAGAGCGGAGACGCTCTTCTAAAGTGGAAATTGCTTTAGGTGGTCTATCAGAGCTAATGATTATTTGTTTGTTTTTTTGGTAAAGGGCGTTGAAAGTATGGAAAAATTCCTCCTGTGTTTTTTCTTTTCCGGCGATAAAATGAATATCATCAATTATTAAAGCATCTATTTTTTGGTATTTTTTCTTGAAAAAATCCATTCCTCTTTTAGAAATAGCGTCAACTAATTCAGAGGTGTATTTTTCTGAGCTTAGATATTGAACTTTTTTAGAGGGGTGTTTTTTAATCAACTCATTACCCACTGCTTGTAGGAGATGTGTTTTTCCTAAGCCGGTCCCGCCATAAATAAATAAAGGATTATAAAGAGTTCCTAAATGTTTGGTAATGGCTATGCCTGCTGCTTGAGCCAATTCATTAAAAGAGCCAACGACAAAATTATCTAAGGTGTATTTGGGGTTTAAGTTGGTTTCTTTATTAAAATTAATTTCCTGAAAATCTAATTGAGGGCTGGGAATAATTGTTTCTTTTTTCTTTTTAAATAAAGATGGTTTTTGAATAACTTCTCCAATAACAAAAGAAACATCCTTGATGTCGGGCGACTTATCACGGAGGGCTTTTAAAATTAATTTATTATATTTATTTTCCAACCATTCTTTAGTAAAACCATTGGGGACGCTAACAATCACTACTCCGTCTTTTTTGGAGTGTATTTTAGTGTTTTTAAACCAAGTAATAAAGTTAGCTCGCGAGATATTTAATTCAATTTCTGCAAGGATAGTTTGCCAGAGCTCTTTAGACTGCATAAGTATTATATATGGCAATTAATTTTCTAATTAATAATTATAGCTTATTTTAACACAATCAAAAATTAAACTAAATGTCTGTAAACCCTCCTTTTGGTGGTGTATCTGTTAATAAGTTGTGGAAGAGCGGTGGAGGAAGCTTTTAGTAAATGGCATTTGACTAAAGAGGTAATAAAATGATAACCTAAATTAAACTAATTAGCAATCATATTCTATGTCAACTACATACAAGCCGAAAAAAAGAAAGAGAAAAAGAGTCCATGGTTTTAGGAAGCGGATGGCAACAAGATACGGACGCCGGATTTTATCCAAGAGGAGAAAGAAAAAAAGAGAAAAATTAACTGTTTAATAAATAGTTTTGTTGGTGTGCTTAGAAGAGAGTATAAATTAAAGCAGAGAAACGATATATCTAATGTTTTTAAAGAGGGGGATTTTTTTGGAAGTAAGTTTATTAGATTAAAAACATTAAAAAATGGGTTAGAAATTAGCAGATTTGTTTTCGTTGTAGGGGCAAAAATTTCAAAAAAAGCAGTTGTTAGGAATAAAATTAAACGTCAATTAAATAAAATTATTCAAGATAAATTATTAAATATTAAAACCGGTTTTGATGTTATGGTTTTACCAAGCCCGGCAATAATAGATAAAAAATATTTAGAGATAAAAGAAGAATTAGTTAATTTATTTAAAAAGGCCAATCTTATTAAATAGAGATAAATAGAGAAATGAGCGCTATTGTAGATATTTTTAATATAACCCTTTACCAGCCATTGTTTAACGCATTAATTTGGCTCTATAACAATTTACCGGGACAGGATTTGGGTATAGCTATTATTGTTTTGACTGTTGTTATCAGGTTAATCCTTTATCCTCTTTCTAAAAAAGCGATTGCTTCGCAAAAAAGCATTAGTAAACTTCAGCCGAAAATAAAAGAAATCCAGAAAAAATATAAAAACAAGGAAGAGCAGGCCAAGGCGATGATGGAGTTGTATAAAGAATATAAAATTAATCCAATGGCCGGCTGTCTGCCTTTGCTCATTCAATTTCCTATTTTAATAGCTCTTTACCGCGTTTTTATCACCGGGCTTAATTCTGATAAATTTAATTTACTTTATTCTTTTGTTAGGCCGCCGGATTCACTAAATACCATCTTTTTAGGAATAGTTGATTTATCCCAGAGAAGTGTTGTCTTGGCGCTTATTGCCGGATTTTTCCAGTTTATCCAGTCAAAAATGATTATGCCGCAAAAACCAACCAGCCAGGCAAAAGATAATAAAAAGGGCAATGTGGATTTTTCAGTTATGATGAGCCAACAAATGACATATTTTATGCCTATTATAACTATTTTTATCTCATTAAGTATGCCGGCTGCTTTGCCTCTTTATTGGATAGTTATTACTCTTTTTGGCATTATCCAGCAGTATTTTACTAAAATTCAAATAGAGCCGGCAGAGGCAAATAAAAAAACATGACAGAAGAAAGCGATAAATTAGATATTATTAAAAAAACAATAGAAGGCCTTTTAAAAAGGATGGGCCTTTCTATCCAGGTATCCGCTAAAAGCGCTCAGGAAGATAATTTGGTTTTTAATATTGAAACAGAAGAGGCTGGTTTTTTAATCGGTCAGGCCGGTATAAATTTAGACGCTCTTCAGCATTTGGCTCGGCTTTTGGTCAGTAAGAAGACAGGCCAGCCAATAAAATTTGTTTTAGATGTTAATAATTATCGTCAGCACCGCGTTGAACTTTTAGAGGAGTTAGCTGATAAATTAGCTAAACAGGCAATAACTGAACGAGTCACTTTAACTCTTCAGCCGATGCCGGCCTTTGAACGGAGGATAATACACCTTGTTTTAGCAGGGCGTTCAGAGGTTGTTACTGAAAGTATAGGCGAAGAGCCGCAAAGAAGAATTATTGTCAAGCCCAATAAGTAGATTTAATTTATAAATTAAAAGGCGGCTATGTTTAACCAGGCGGCCAAAATTATTAATAAAAAGGCCTTTACTCAAAGCGGCCAGTTTTTAGGCAGGGTTGCTGATTTAGAAGTTGATTCCACCGGCCAGAAAATCATTAGGTATTATATTCAAGGCGGCTTTTTAGCTAAACTAAAGGAATCTCTTATTATTATAAGCGCCAGTCAGATAGTAGCTGTTAAAGAGGATAGGATTATTGTGGAGGACGCGTCGGTTAAGATAAGGGATTTTGAGGTAAAAAAAGAGGCCAAAATGGAATACAGCGGAGGTTAGTTTTTAAAGGGTTTTTAAATGCCTCAAGCAGAAAACAAACTAAATATTATTTTTGATTGTAAATGATTAGCAGTAAAATTGCTTACAATACTTTTATTTCAGCCGGCGCCAGAATCGTCGGCTTAGCTATTTCTTTAACAACTATTGGTTTTGTTACTCGTTATTTAGGCCAAGATGGCTTTGGCCAGTATGCCACTATCTTGGCTTTTTTATATATTTTTTCTATTTTGGCCGATTTAGGTCTTTATTTGATCTCGCTTCGGGAAATCTCCCGGCCTGGCGCCGATGAGAAGAAAATAATCAGCAACGCTTTTACTTTAAGATTTACAGCGGGGCTTGTTGTTTTTGCTCTCGCCCCTTTAATTTCTCTTTTGATGCCTTATCCCAGTCAGTTTAAAACAGGCGTTTTAATCGGAGCGGTTGGATTTTGGGCAATGTCCAATTATCAGCTTTTGATAGGGGTTTTCCAGAAATATTTACAAATGACAAAAGTTGCTTTGGGCGAGCTTTTAGGGAGAATAGCTCAAATAGCTTTGGTTGTTTTTTTTGTCTGGCAGGATGCTGGTTTTTTAGCCATTGTCGGCGCTTTGACAGGCGGCGCTTTAACAAGTTATTTTGTGATTTTTTACTCTGCTAAAAAGTATGTTGATTTTTCCTTCCGGTTTGATTTTTCTTTCTGGAAAAGTTTTTTAAAGAAATCATTCCCCCTTGCAGTAGCCGCGGTTTTAACAATGGTTTATTTCAGAATTGACACTATTATGCTTTCGCTTATGAAGGGAGCGGCGGACACTGGTGTTTACGGGCTAGCGTACAAAATTTTGGAAAGTTTATTGTTTTTCCCGGCTATGTTTGTCGGCTTGGTTATGCCTCTTTTGTCCAAATACGCTTTTTCCGACAGGAAAGAGTTTATCAATATTTTTCAAAACACCTTAAATGTTTTGCTTATTATAATTATCCCTATGATAGTGGCTGTTTTTTTTCTTTCTCCAGAAATAATTTCCTTAATTGCTGGTAGCGAATTCCTTCCTTCAGCCGGTGTTTTAAATATTTTGATTATTGCCACCGCTATTATTTTCTTGGCGATTTTATTCCAGAATATGATTATTTCTTTAGAAAAACAAAAAAGCTTAACATATATTTATGGCATAGGGGCGATAATTAATTTAGGGGCAAATTTTTATTTTATTCCCAAGTATTCATACAGCGGGGCGGCTGCCACCACGGTTCTAACGGAAGCCATTGTCACTCTTTTAATGGTTGCGTTGCTTTATCGCCTTTTGGGCCGCTTGCCTCTTTCTTTTTCTTTGTTTAAATATCTATTAGCTGGTTTAGTCATGGCTTTGGTTTTTTACTTTTTGTCCCCATTAAACTGGATTGTTTTAGCTTTTTTGGCGGCGATGGCTTATTTCGTATTTCTTTATCTTATTGGCGGGATATCAAACAAGCAGATTTTATCTTTAGTTAAAAGACAGTAAATATATGGCATTTAATATAGAGGGAAGTTTTAAAAAAATAATTTTAATATTTGGGTCGGTTATTTTAGCTATAGCGATTATTGGACCGCTTTTTTTTATTTTGTCTGGCAAGCTTGAAAATGAAGAGATAAAATTAAGCAGAGAGATTTATATACTTGATTCTAATGCTCCCGATGCTCCCGATGCTCCCGAAGAACTTCCTCTCCCCTCTTTTAATTTGTTTTTTGTCGGCGATATTATGCTTTCCCGCGGAGTGGGCCAAAAAACAGCAAGGGGGAATGACTGGCGCTGGCCCTTTTTAAAAATTAGTTCACATTTGAGGAGGGCCGATTTGCTTTTTGGCAATTTAGAGGGGCCGATATCCGACAAGGGTTATGACACCGGCAGTGTTTATTCTTTCAGGGCTGATCCGCGAGTGGTCGAGGGGCTGGTTTTTGCCGGCTTTGATGTTTTGTCTCTGGCTAACAACCATATGGGCGATTGGTCAAGGGAAGCGATGGAAGATACTTTTAAAATTCTAAAAGATGGCGGCATTAATTATGTCGGCGCTGGTTTAAATTTTAGCCAAGCCCACAGCCCCCTTGTTAAAGAATTAAGCGATGGGACTAAAATCGCTTTTTTGGCCTATACTAACATTGGTCCAACTTATTGGCAGGCCGGGGATGATTTATCCGGCATTGCTTGGCTTGAAAAAGAGCAAATGAAGGAAGACATTGAAAAAGCAAAAGAAAAAGCCGATTTAATTATTGTTTCTATGCACAGCGGGACTGAATATGTTAATCATTCAAATCTTAGCCAGAGAGATTATGCCAGAAGCGCGATAGATGCCGGCGCTAATTTGATTGTTGGCCACCACCCGCATGTTGTTCAGGAAATTGAAGAGTATAAAGGGCGTTATATCGCTTATAGTTTGGGTAATTTTATTTTTGACCAGACTTTTTCTGAAGAAACAATGAAAGGTCTGCTTTTAAATGTTATAATAGAAAATAAACAGATAAAAGAAGTTCGGCCGGTTGGAGTAAGGATTTCTAAAGATTTTCAGCCAGAGATTGCTTCTTTATAAAATTGTTATGGGACAGAAAAGGCCCTCTTTTTGGCCAGGTAAATTATTATTGTTTTTTATCCTTTTTTTGGAATTAACCATCATTACTCTCGGGCTAATTGTTTATTTTTCCGTATTTGAGGTTTCTGCTCAAATAGAATACAAAAATACTCCCGAGATTGGCCCGGAAATAGTAATTTCTTTTAACCAGCCCATTATTAGTCAGATAGCTGACAACAATATTCAATTAGAACCGGCTCTCCGGGGGCGTTTTATCTGGGCAGACGCTCGCCGCCAGCTTCATTTTATCCCAGAAGAAGAAATGACAGCCGGCATCAATTATCAGTTGGAGCTTTCCAATTTGCGCAGTTTCGTTTTCACTAATTTAAAAAAAGCGGTTTTTTTGTTTAAACCAGAGCTGGTTCAGTTTGTTGTCGGGAAAGACGGCCTTGAAAGAGGGGTTAAAGATATTTTGCCCCAAAATCTTCCTGTGGCAGAAAATACTCTTTTTAAAAAGTCAGACGGCCAGCTGGTTGAAATTAACCAGGCAATAATTAAGGAGGGAAAATATATAGACATTGATTTATCCAAAATGATTCTAACTAATTTTGAAAACGACCAGCCAAAAAGCAATTACGAAATAGCGGCCATTGGCAGTCCTTGGTCTAGGCCGACTCCCAAAGGCAGTTTTAGGGTGTTAAACAAGGAGGAAAATCATTTTTCCGGGCTGGCTCGTGTCTGGATGCCTTGGAGTATTCGTTTTTACGGCGGCTATTATATCCACGAAGTGCCTTATTTTCCGAGCGGCCAGCGTTTAACTTCTGATTATTCTGGCGGGTGTATCCGCTTGCCTATTGGAGCGGCCGAACAGGTTTATAATTGGGCAGAAATTAATATGCCTTTAATAATTCATTAAATGTTTGATTGGCTTTTATTGTTAATCGGCTATTTGCCTTTTCAAATTGCTATAAATCCGGGGTATGGTTTTGATTTGGCTTCTTTGCGCCTCTTTATTGTTGTCTTTTTTATTATCTGGTTTTTTAAAAAAGCCAAGGAAGGCAATTTTGAGATAGGGGCTTATTTAAATAATTTGCAGAGCATCGGCCTGCTTTCTTTTTTAATTTTGATTTCTCTTTCTTTGATTGGAGCGGCCAATCCTTTTTGGGGCGTGAGGAAAATAATTTATTTTCTTTCTGTTTTCCCTCTTTATTTTATAGTTATTAACTTGGTTGATGAGTGGTATAAAATTAAAAAAGTGATTTATTTTCTTTTGGCTGGAGGAGGGATTTTTGCTACAGCGGGATTAGCCCAGTTTTTAGCTCAATTTTTCTTTTCTTTTGAAAAAATTTATAACTTTTGGGCCATTAATATTATTTCTGTCTTTTCCGGCTTTAATTATGGGTCTATGCTTTTGTCTTATCCAAGCTGGCTGGTGGAAATTAACGGCCGGGTTTTTTCGCGCGCTTTTTCTCTTTTTTCAGACCCTCATATGCTCGCTTTTTACTTGGGCTTAATTTTGCCGCTTGCTTTTAGCCTGTTGGTCCATCAGTGGGTAGCCAAGCATCAGCATTCTTTTATTTTTTATTCTTTGTATTTTCTCTTTTTTGTTGTTCTTTTGCTTACTTTCACCCGCGGGGCTTATATGGCTGTTATTGCTGTCTTTTCAGTTTTAATCTTCCTTTCATGGCGTTATCTTAATGTTAGGGGGTTGATTTTTCTGCTTCTTTTGTCTCTTTTAGTTTTTATTATTCCTATTACCCCTATTGCCGACCGCTTTTACTCTTCCTTTAATACGCAGGAAGAATCAAACATTGGCCGCCTTTCTATGTGGCAGGAAGCAGGTAAAGCCGGCTTGGAAAACCCCTTGGTGGGCGTTGGTTTAGGTAATTACTCTTTAATAATTGATTCTAAGCTTGATTACCGCAATCCAATAACGGCCCATAATCTTTATTTGGATCTTTTTTCAGAAACAGGGGCATTATCTCTTCTTGTTTGGCTTGTTTTAATTTTGGGGACTGCTTGGCAGCTTTTGCGCAGAATTATTAAGGTTAACGATTCGCCTAAAAGGGCAATATTAATAGGGTTGGCAGGGTCTTTGCTTTATTTCTTTTGCCATAGTTTTTTTGAAACGGCGGTTTATAATCCTTCTATTCTAGCTGTTTTTATGGTCCTTTTAGGGCTGTCAACGGCTCTTCTTAGATCAGCGCCAGAGAAAAGGTAGTGTTTGTCCCCATGTAGTTTGCTTATCACAGCTAAAAATGAGCAACAAGGAGGTGCACTCTTATGCTTGCAAGAATTATTAACGGGGGCGTTTGTATAATAGTTTTTTTGCTCCCTCTTTATTTAATCCGTTTTAGGGTCGGCTGGCTGCCAACAAACATATTGGAGGTTCTAATTGGCGGCCTTTTTTTTATTTGGCTTTTAAAAGCGGCAAGAAACAACACTCAATTTCCCCCTTTTGCTAAAGGGTGGTTTTTGCCAATATTTTTAATTTTTACGGGGGCGACATTGTCTGTTTGGTTTTCAGGGGATTTAATCACAGGCGCTGGTATCTGGAGGGGGTGGTTTGTTTTGCCTCTTGCTTTTATGCTGGTTGTTGTTGAAAACATAAAAGAAAAAAAGGAAGTTGGCTCTATTTTTAAAAGTTTGGCTTTATCAGGGGCGATAGTAGCTATAATTTCTCTTTTTTATTTTATAAAAAACGATTTAACATACGATGGCCGGCTAGGGGCCTTTTACCTTTCTCCTAATCATTTGTCTATGTATTTATCCCCTGTTTTTATTTTATCTTTATATTTATATCCTGTTTTTGAAAAAAATATTTACAAAATTATTTTAATCATTTCTCATTTTTTATTGCTTCTCGTCATTGTTTTAACCTTTTCTCGCTCTGCTTGGTTAGGATTGGCGGCTGGTTTAATATTTATTCTTTTATTGTGGCTCAAGAAAAAATGGCCCAAAAAAATATGGGCTTCTGCTTTAATATTTTTGTTGTTTTTTCTTTTTATCGCCGGAATTGCCGCTAAAGAATTTGATCTGCTTAATTTTCCTTCTTTTAAATCGCGCTTGGCTATTTGGCAAAGCGCTTTAGAGATTATAAAAGACCATCCCTTGATAGGGATTGGTCCTGGAATGTTTCAAAAGTATTATTTAGATTACCAGAAAATGTTTCCTCTTTACCCGGAATGGTCTGCTCCCCAGCCGCATAATATCTTTTTAGCTTTTTGGCTGCAGGCTGGTATTATTGGTCTGATTGGTTTTTTTTGGCTAATTGTTTTGTTTTTTAAAAAAGGGTTTAAGAAAGAAGATTGGCTGGGTATAATTTTAATGGCCGCGATGGTCTATACGCTTGTTCACGGCCTTTTTGACACCACTTACTGGAAAAATGACTTATCAATAATTTTCTGGCTTACTATAGGCCTAATGAGTAAAGTTGGCCGTCTTTCTGATTAATAAAAAGAAGGTAGTCTTCTTTGGGAGACAAGATGAGGTTTTGGGCATCATAGCTTTTTTTCTCTAGCGCTGATTGGTAAATTTGGGTCATTTCTTCTGTTTCTAAGTTTATCTGCCAGAATTCATCGTCTGCTGGAATGGCTCCTTTGTAGTAGTCATCAGGCATAGTGGATTGTTGGGGTATTTCTTGAGGGACAGCGCAGAAAAGAGTACGGTTGTCTTGGCTAAAAACGCACTTTTCCGGCAGAGTGGCGAAATTAAATTCTTTTGTTGTTTGGCTGATTGTGTCAGTCATTTTTAATTTTATATTTTTCCCCTGGTAGTCGGTTTCCGTAAAAAGTATTTTATCGCCGTCAGGCGACCACAAAGAACTCATGCCGTATGTCTCCTTAATAATTTTTTGGAAATTTCCGCTGTTAATATCCAGGGTATAAAGGACGCTTTGAGCCAAGCCGCTTGGCCTTGTTCTTAGTGATAGTTTGTCCGGGCCGGGCCATTCAACAATTAGGTTTTTCATTCTTGTTTCAAAAATATTTTCCCAATTAGAGCCGTCCGTGTCAGCTATGCTGATGTTGTTTTTCTGTGTTTTCGGATCATAATATTGATAAGCTATTTTATTCTGTTTTGGCGCCCATGAAAGGGATCGGATATTTTTGTCCAAGGCTTTAGAGATTTCGTTTTGGTGGTTGTAATAATATTTTTTAACTAGCCCGTTATCTTCAAAAGAAGTAATAGCCATTTCTTTGTTATGCGACCATAAAACATCTATTAAATTTGGCAAAAGATCAGAAGACAAGCGGGTTAATTCCGAGCCGTCAAAATTTGATTGGAAAACGTTGCCGTTTTGGGCTAAATAATATTTAATTTTATCTTTATCTACGGCAGGGCCGATAACGGCTTCTTGGGAAATTGCCTTAATGCCGCCTGTTATTAATGCGCCATCTTCTTGATGATCGCTATCGTCTGCTGACGGCAGGCCTGGTTGGCCTTTTGTATCGCCTTCTTCTTCCGGGGGGAGCTCTTTGACTAGAAGGGAATTATAGGCTAAAAGTCCAGCTATAATTAAAGCTAAAATAATTGTTAGAATAATGAGAAGCTTTTTTGGTGACATAAAATTGTTTTTTAAAAGTTATCGCGGCCGACTGCCCTGTTAATATTTATGTTGGTTATTCTATTGTTTCTTCTAAGTCGGGAGGCGTTGTGCTGACCAAATCGGGGTTAATGGTATAGAGAATTAAATAAGCGGCCAAGGCTAAAATTAATCCTGAAATAGCCCCCCGAAGTATGTCTTTGGCTTTTTCTTTAGAAGTGAGGGTGTCTGAAAGCATGTACCAAAAACCTCCAAAAACAAGCGCGGCAAAGCCGGCTAGTCCGACTAATCCTAACCCGAAAAGGTAAAGATAGCGGACATATTCGGTTAATCCTCCTTCGGGTCTGACTCCTTCTGCTTCTCCAATTTCCGGGTAATCTATTTCCAGGCTATATTCAGCTTGGGCCTTAAAAGAAAAAGAAAAAATTCCTAAAGCAATAAACAGGAGAATTAAGATAATTATTTTTTTCTTGATGTCATTACGCATTAGGGAGTAAAAATTAAATTAGCTTTTGTGCGGCTTCTTTGTTCAGGTCTCTTTTTGTCTGATGTTAAAACCTTTAATTCTTGAACCAATTTATCTTTTATTTGACCGACCCTGACTGAAAAAAGATTGGGTTTGTCTCGGCTGATTTCTAATGCTTCTTGTTGGCCAAGAGTCCATTTATAATTAAGTTGGCTAATGTTTTTTATATTGAAGAAATATGGCTGGGCAAGAAAATTGATTTCTTGCTCACTTGATATTATGTAGCTCTTTTTTAGGACGGAAGAAGGAATATCGGTTTTTAAAACAATTTCTGGCTCTTGGACTCTTATGGGAAGGGAGGGGGACCCCAGAAGAGAGCCGTTGGCGCTTCTGACCTCTACCGTTATTAAATAGTCGCTATTTGTGCTTTTTGTGTTAAAAATAAAGGTTTGTTTCCCTCGGCCTGACCCATTTTTATTAATATAGTGGTTAACTGACCAAAAATAGCTTAAATTGTCTGGATTTAAATTGGGAGAATCAATATTAGCTGCTATTTCTACTTGGCTTTCCCTAATAGGTAGGGCTTTGCCTATATAATTTGCGGGAATGTATGTGTTTGTTGACCACGTTAATGTTATCGGCATTTCTTGACTTTTTGCCGGTTCTGTTACTAAAGCAAAAGAAAAGACAAGCAGAAAGATTGATAAAGCAGTTAACTGGTTTTGTTTTTTTATCATAACTTAACTGAATTGACCTATGGCTTCGTTATTTATTTTTCCTCTTTTTATTTCCTGCAGCTCTTTTTCAGCTAATTTTCCTCTTTTACGGACAACATACCAGCTCCATAAAATGGAAATAGTCCAAACAGGGAGAATATCAACAAAGGGAATTAGCTCAAAAAAACCAGCCAGCAAGATTAGTATTCTAACCTTCATTCTTATATGTCCCCCAATATCATAAAGAAAAACAGAAAGAGTCATTAATGTAAAAATATCAAATATATCTCCAATAATTGGAATGGAGCCAATAATTAGAAAATCGACAAAATCATTTAAAAGCGCCAATAAAATAACAAGGGGCCAAATCCATGTTTTGCCATCATTCGCCGCTTTTACCATTTTTCCGACAATAATACTGGATACTTTCGCTTTTGCTTTTTCTTTTAACCCCCGCATTCTTTTTTGCTGTCTTTCTTGGTAAAGCTGAGCGCTGTATTGTTGTTCTGTTTTATAGTCAGTCATTTAATTTTAGCTTAAAAGGCCCTGTCTTCTTTTTCCCCTCCTTCTTCCTCGGCCAACTCTTTTTTAGCCTCTTCAATTTCCAAAAGCTGGGCCGGGTCAGAGGTAATAATCTGGTCTTCTGTGTAAGAGGCAATAATTTTTATTGCTACATGCTTTAATCCGGCAAAAAAGATTCCTTCACCAACAGCTGATTCAAGGAGCATATATTTTTCCTGATCAGTTAAATTAAATGTTTTTTGGACAACATCTATGGTGGCTGGCGACTGCTTTAAAAGAAGCTGTAAAGATGAGTTTGTTATAATTGGTTTGCCGTATTTTGATTTCATAAAATCAGCTACATCTTGGGTAATAGTGGTCAGGCCTAAGTAGTATTTTCGGCATCTTTTGGCAATGCCGTATAAGAAAGCGGCGGCGTCTTCATATTCCATCAGCCGCCAAGCCTCGTCAACAACCAAAAGTCGCTTTTTTGTCTGTGTTCTGATTAGTTTCCAAATATAGCCCAGAACAACATACATGGCCATTGGTCTTAGTTCATCTTCCATGTCTCTAACACTGAAAACAACTAATTTTTTACCTAACTGGACATTGGTTGGCTGGTTAAAGAAGCCGGCGTAACTCCCAGAAATATATTTTTCCAAACGGCTGGTTAAGCTCTCTGTGCCTGTCATTCCTTTCAAAATGGTATAAAGATCGTTCATTAAAGGGACTTCTACTTGGCTGAAATCTGATTCAGGGGTAATGTCTCTGGCGGCGTATGTTTTAGCTATGGCTTTGTCTAAAATTGAGTCTTCTTCAGGAGTCAGCCCTCCCAGCATTATCCGTAATAATCCGACTAAATTGATAATATTCCCTTTCAGAACATCGGACGGGTTTTCGTCTGGCCTTGGCTTTGGCAGATCAAAGGGATTGAGATGGTGTGGGGATGTCAGGGAAATATCAATAAAGCTGCCATCAACTGTTTCAGATAAATATTTATATTCTTTTTCCGGGTCTATAATAATTACCTCTGTGTCTTGCATTAAGGAACGAAGAACCTCTAATTTAACCGAATAACTCTTGCCCGAACCTGATTTGGCGAAAACAACCATATTGGCGTTTTCTAAACTGAAGCGGTCAAAAAGAATTAAGGAGCTGTTGTGGCGGTTTATCCCATAAAGGACTCCTTTATTGTCAGTTAAATCAGCTGAAATAAAAGGGAAGGTTGAAGAAAGAGGGGCTGTGTTAAAACTATTATGGACAAGCAATCTGTCTTCTTCTAAAGGAAGAGTAGAGATAAATCCTTCTTCTTGTTGAAAAATGGCTGGTTTAGCGTAAACCATTTTGTTTTCTAAAAGGGCTCTGAGTCCGTTTTCAATTTCATCTAATTGTTTAACTGAATCGGCAAAAAAAGCGATATAAAGGCCTATTTTAAAGAATTTTTCGCTTCCCTGCTGGAGTTTGTCGCGCAGTTCTTCAATGTTAGAAAGGGCGGTTTCAAGTTTTGGGTCTCGAACCTTGCCTTTTTCTGCTTGCAGAGATATTTGTGATTGGACTTGGGTTGTTTTCTTTGTCAGCTCTTTTAGAACGGCGCTTGTTTCAGCCGGGTGGATAAACAAAGATAAATTTATTTCCTGGTCATAAGTAATTATCGGCGAAAGCCAGCCGGTGCCGAGCGTCTGCGGGTAAGTAAAAATAAAAATAGTTCGGCCGTACTTTTTGCCCAGTTGGAAATAATTGGTGTTAATTTTTAAGCCGGCTGGGGCGATTAAGTCAGTTAAGCTAGGCGGCTGTATCCCCATCAGATTTGTGTTATTCTCTTTTGTTTTTTTAGGAAAAATTGGCATTATTGCGTTTTTAATTCTTTCGCTGTTTTTAATTCCGGATCTTCTTTTGCTTCTGGATTATAAAGTTTATAAAAAAGTTCAATTAATTCATCGGTTTTTAGGGGGACTGTCTTAATCCCCACTCCTCTAAGCCCGCTGATAACAAATTCCAATCTTTGCCAGAGATTGGTTTTTAACTCTTGGAATTTCTGCTGTTGGTCATCATTTTTTTCTGTTTTGCCGCTAAAAATCTTTTCAATAAAGCCGCTTTTCTTTATCACTGAAGGATTATAAGGGACAACCAAATAAAAAGAAGTGGACATAATGTTGCTTACTGCAGTCAGCCCCTTTACAAAGTCTATATATTCAACTGTTTGTATCTTTAAAAGTTCGTTTTCCTGTTGGGCCTCTCTGGCTTTTAATCCTTCAATATAATCGTCAATATTAAACCGGCGGGAAATAGTTAATATTTGGAGCGGGAAATCAAGAGAATTTAAAAATTCCTGATAGCGGTAAATTATGGCGTCTTGCTCATCTGATGATTTAAGATCAAAATTGACGCTGGTAGTCATCAAGACAGCGCGCAACCCCTTGTTTTTTAAAATAATTACATCGTCTTTTATTTCTTTAATAGACAAATGCTCTTGAGTGGATGATGCTTTATTTTTTTGAGCCATAAACTTTTTCGTTAGTTCCTTTTTTCTTCCATAAATATAATTTTGGCTTGGTTAAATATTTAAAAAATGATCCTAAAAAAGAGACAAAAGGCCGGCCGTTGACTTTATAAAAAGCGAGAAGGCCGCAGAAAATAATTATTGGTATAGCGGCAACAATAAAGGCGCTCAAAGAAGAAAGAATAAACCAAAGAACAAAAAGAAGCCCTGCCCCTCCGCCGATATAAAGAGCTTGTTTTAAACTTAGCGGCCCTATTATTTTATCTTCTATTTCAATAAATTGCGGAACTTTAAACTGCATTTTGGTTAATGTTATTATCTTCGTTATTTTTCAAATCTACAACATTGCCGTTTGTCGACAATTCTGCCGATTGTGTTTGTTTTTTTAGTTTTTCCTGCGGTTTTTGGAGCTCTTCAATATTATCTTGGAGTTCTTTTCGCAGCTCTGGTTCTTTTGTCTTTTTTTGAGGAGATTCATCTTCTCTTGGCCATTGGTCAATTTTATGAAATTTTTTTAAGCTTTCTTTTACCGGCAGGAAAACTGCCCTGTTTATGTCTCTGGCTAGTTGTCTTGCTTTTTCTTCTGATAGTTCACATTTGCTTTTTAATGTTTTAACAAAATTAACAATATTTGTCTCGCCCAATAGAATCATGCCGACGGTATGGGAAGCCCACCATGTTTGGTCCTGATTTAATTTATTTTTCTCCCCTACTGCTTTAATTTTGTCGGCTGTTTCCACGGCAAAGATTGTCTGGCGCACATCTTGGGGCAGATTGAAATATTTAAGATACCTTTGTTTTATTAAGGGGTCATGGATGCCTTCTATTTTTTTTGTTGGTGATAATTCAATTGGCATATTTATATACAATATTATTATTCTGGTTGTTCTTCTGTCGGCATATGGATTTCTCCTTCTGTCGCTTGACTATCGCTTCGCCTTTCATTGGTTGGTTTTTTTTGACCGCCGAAAATCGCGTTGCCCGGGCTGGTGTTAAGATAATTTTCAATATCTTGTCCAAAAACGCCTTTTCCTTTATTTGGGGTGATTACTTCATCTCTAATTTTTTGCATTAAAGCAGGGTTTGTATCAGCCATTTTTGAAAGATGGTTTCTATTCCACTTGCCAGTTTGTTTTAACTGTTCGGTAATGGCTGTTATAACATCGTTGTTTAATGACTTGTCTTGCAGTTTCTCCGTGTCAGCCGGCTTCATTTTTGATACTACTTTTTCAATTGCTTGTTGGTTGCTGTCTTTTTGGTCTTTGACCAGCGGCGCTAAATCAGGCCTTGATTTCAAAACAGCGCCGTGCTGTTCGTATCTTTTAGCTACCTTAAGGGCGTCTGTGATATGACTATCTCTAAAGCCGACGCCTTTATCCTCTGAAAAGTCTCCTCTTTCGGCCAGTATTTTAGCAATAGCCGCTTTGTCCCTGGCATCTACTGACTCAAACTGTGATTTAAGGTTAGTGCTTGTCCATCCTTTGTATTTTTTTTCTGATTCTCCCAAGGCGGCTCTTTCTTTTTCACCCAATGCCCTGAACGGTCTGGCTAATATTCTTTGTTCTTTTGTCCCCCCGGCGAATCTTCTTTGGACGGCTGATCCTATTTTTTGGGCTTGAGGAGAAGTTTTTACTTGTATTTTTTTGCCCGCCCAGTTGGCTGTTCCTTTGCCTGCTCTTTTAGCCAAGCCAATGGTTCCGCTGGCGCCATAAACACCCATTTTCTGGGCTACGATTAATCCGCCAAAGAGAATGCCGACAATAGCAATAAACTGGAGAAGTAATCTTGGCTGGGCGGCTAAGGCGGCTCCCACGGTCGCGCTGAATCCTTCTGCGTCAATTATATTTTCTGTTTCTTGCTGGATAATAGAAGAAAAAGCGCCTCCTTCACCCGCTTTAATGGCTAAATAAACAAAGAAGGTGTAAATAGGGGCGAAAAAAGACCATTTTAAAAAAGAATCCCACCATTGCTGGAAAAGGTGTTTGGTAGCTGGTAAAACCCACAAGAGCCAGGCAATAGGCGCTAAAATCAACAAAAACCATAAATAAAGGAGGCGGACAATAAGGAAAAAGGCGCCTAGGCCGATAGCAATAGTTACGACTAAAGTTAAAATTATTCCTAAAAAACTAGCAAAAATAACCATAAAAACCCCAGATATACCTGCTGCGAGTTTTTCTCCTAAATTAGCGTCATCATTTAATTCCCATGTTTTTTGGATTTTAATCACCCCTGCTATTTGTGCGCTTATCCCTACTCCCTCTTTTATTTCTTGATAAAAGAAGTCAGTTAAAACTTGGCTGAAATCAATTACTGCGGCGGCGATAACCAAGCTGAAATTTATTAATATAGCGGCCGCCACTAATTTCCATAAAATTTGTTTCATTCCGTATGTTTCTACTCGCAGTATGGTGGCAAAGGCGATAATTAGGAGAATTAAAACAAAAAACATATTAGTTATGTCTCTTGTTATTTGCCAACCAAGCTGGACAATGCCAGCATCAGTGAAGCCCGTTAGACCAAGGGCTATTTCAAAGAGCATAGAAACGAACCAGAAAAATAAAGATACAACAGTTTGAACGATCACTCCCAATTTAGCAAAGATCCAAGCAAGTCCTTCAAAAGATAAATCTAGCGCTTTGCCAGCGAACCAACTGATAATGTCAAAGTCTGCTTTGGCCGCATTTATTCTAAAAGCAAAAATACCCAATGAGCTAAAAAGAAAAATCGGGATTAAAGTAGAAATATTTTTGTATTTTTTAAAAAAATCTTTCATTGCTATTTAAGTTATCTGCCGCAGAAAATAACACAGCAGACACAGCAATAGGGGCCGGCGCAGTGATAAACTGGGCCTGTTGGCGTTATTGTAACACAGGCTGGATCAGCGCAGCCTGCGCAACCCAGTCCCGGCGCTCCCACTTGAGCTAATATATTATTACAACTTTATTACAACTTTCTACTATTTCTTCTTCGTCTGTTAGAGAATCTTTGTTAAGAGCAAAGTATGTTTTGGCTTGCTGGTATTGTTCTGGAGCAGAATATTTTCTCCATGAGGAATATCCGAAAGTTGATAAAAAAGTATTTAATTCCTCCATTTGTTTTTCTTTGTTTTGGCAAAGACTGCATTCTTCTTCGTTGTTGTTTGGCATGCTTTGGACAGGCAGATTTTTGGCTTCTTCTAATATTTCTTCTGATGTTGGTTTTTCGTAGGGGTGGCTTTGTTTTTCTGTTGTGGTATTTTTTTTGTTAATTAAATTTAAAAACGATATTAGAGAGACTGGTGATTTTTTTTCTTTGTTTTTCTCTTCAACGGTCAGAGGAGGTAATATTTCCCTTTTTGAATTTTGGTATAACAAAGAAGAAGTTTCTTTTTGTTCTCCTTAAAAGAGGCTTTACTGGCTTTGTTGTTTGCATCTGCTTCTGGTAAAACGCTGTTTTGATTATTTAGTTGGCTGGGAGCAGTAGAATAAATTATTAAAGCTCCCGTTAAAACCAATAGTAGTATGAAAATTTCTTTTAAAAAAGGCACAAAATTAAAGTCATAATAAATTGTTTATTTTTTAGTGAAGATGCCACCATCCGGAGTATTTATTTTTTACTGGTACTGTTTTTATTTTAACAGAACTAAAGTGAATATATTTTAAGGCGTTGGCTGGCAAATAGACGGCTCTCCATCGCAATCCCAGCCCGCTTCTTCTTGGCAGTTTGAATTACAGCCATCGTTGTTATTGGTGTTGTTGTCGTCGCATGTTTCTCCTGTGTCAATAAAACCATTACCGCATCGCGGCTGCCAAAGCCGACAGCTGTTTATTTTTTTAGTAGCTTCTAGGCTAAGGGCGTCGGTAAACTCAACAGCTGATTCTTTTTCAGCATATAAGCTGCCGGGCGCGGGGAAATTAGGATCGCTTATTGCTTCTTCCAGGTCTTTAATTATTTCTACAATAGCCTCGTTAATCATCTGTATTTTTCTACTCTGGGCTTCAACGTTATCTTCTGGAATTAAAATATTGAGGTTGGTTAAGTTGCCTAAATCAATGGTATCAAATGCCGCTTTGGCTTGCTGTAGGGCTTCATAGGTAGAGTCGATAAGCTTTCCAATGTTACTGTTCATTGTTTCGTAGTCGTTGAGCACTTCTGGCGGAGGTTGTTGCAGAACTCCCTGTTGGAAAGCTGTTATATAGGCCTCGGCGCTTTGCTTGAATTGGTTGATTGAGGTAATACTTGGGTCAATAGCGCTTGCGGCAGTGTTAGCTTTGTTCTCTGCAATGGTTATTTTGTCAATTTTATCTATGATTGGCGGCAGAAGATTATGATTTATGTTGTCTATTTGCCCTTCGGCCCAAACAATATATTCGTTGGCTTGGTCGAGCTGATGATTTGAGGCTGGCGGGACAACCACTACTCCGCATTCTGAAATGACGCTGTTTAAAAGTCCAATAATTGACTGGTATGTTTCTTTGGTTTCTTCTAATACCCTTAGGGCTTCTTCCAGTTGGAGGTGTAGTTCTTTGGCGTCTTTCTCTAATAAGCCAACCTGTCCGATTAAGCCGTCGGCCTGACGATAATCTTCAAGAATTTGGCTGAATATTTGGGCGTCTTGAGCGACATCTTCTAAATAAGTGTCATCTGTTATGCCTAAATCGTCTTTATCGCTTGGCCCGCTTGGTCGGTCGTAGAAGCTGCCGACTAATCCGATGCCTTCGTTGAGAACTCGACCGATTAAGGCATCAGCAATTGCTTGGACATAGACAGCGAAGGGGCCTGCCTTGGCTACTGCTCCGGCGATATAACTATTAAACTTATCCATAACATTAGTTATGCTCTTATTGGCAGTTTCGCTCACAACACTGCTTGGTGTTAGGGTAGAGCATCTTACTTGGCATGGTCTTGAGACAGCGCCGGTGCTACATGCTTCGGGCATTGGCGGTTCTCCCCTGACATCTTCTTGTGTTTCAACGTGTCTGCCGTGAGCATCGCGCCATTCGCATTCTTTTATTGATAGAAAGCCATCACCTAAATTAGCGTCACTTGAAGCTCCCATAACGGCTTCGGCGACTTGAGCGTCTTGTTTGTCTTTGGTTAGCATTAGGGCGTGCCAAAAATTACTTCCCGTTGTAGTTAAATCAATCCAGCCAACCCAGCCTCCTTTGGAAAAATCATCGTAGAATTCTTCTACATTGTCGACAATATCTTCCAAACTACACTCTGTTTTTGTTTCAAAATCAGGGGGGTCTTGTAGGGCAATTTTAATTTCTAGGTCAAAAGGTTCGCAAAGCCAGCCCAGCCCTAAATAATTATTAACAAAATTACCCAGCGCTTGATTTGCCACTCCGCCAAGAAATCCGCTTGCTCCTTCTGCCATAAATCTAGGCTCCCCTTCATTATGAATCCAATCAACAATCTTGTTAGTTAGTTGGGCTAAAAGCTGGTTGATAAAAACAACTAATAGTTGGCCGGCTATAGATTCGGCTACTGTTCTGGCCGACTGCCAAGATGTTTCTATAGCGGTGATTGTGTTTTCTCCTAAATTGAGCTTATCTCCTATTTCTCGTAATCCTTGCCATAGATTATCTAAGGCGTTCCCGACTGTTCTGACAACTGGCATTGGCCCGCCAAATAGGGCATTGCTCTTTTTTGGTAAAAGTAAAACAGCTCCATTGATGGTAATGGTTATAATAATAACGAGGAGCCCGGCGAGTGTCTTCTGTAAAAAAGAATTTCTGTTTTTTAAAAAAGCCATTTTATAAATAATTTAGTTGTCTTGACGGCTGTCTAAATCTAATTTCATTGTCTCGGCGGCTTGGAGCATTCTTTGAGTGGTTTCTTGGAGTTTCTCTAATATAATTAATCCCTTGAGTGTATCGTCGGTAGTTTCCGGCAAGTGTTGGTAGATTTTATGGAATTTCCAAAAAATAGTCAGCAATTCTTTATGGATGTCGATCCAGTCTAAGGGGGCGGGTATTTCTAATAATTCTTTATATGCTTCGGAGTGAGAGTTAGACAGACAGTCCGCTTGTCTAAAATCGTTGGTGGCCATAGCGTCTTGGATTATTTGAGCATCTGTTTTGGGCTTAGTTGGATTTTGGCAAGAGCTTAAGACGCCTATTTTCTGGCTGGCTTCATTGGCGTAGTTTTGGATTGCCTTTAGATTGTTTTCTGGAGTAGTTTTTAGGGATTTCCCCTTAAAGGGTGGGATGAATTCGCTAATAAAGTTGGTAGATGCTTTTTGCATTGCCTTTACTATTTGTTGATCAGCCGTTTGGGATAAAAGGGCTGATGAATTAAGGTTGGCAGGGTCCTTTGAAAAATTCACCTCTGATTTTATTTGATCGCTTAAGAAATAAGAGAACATTTCAGTAAGATTACCCGGGCTCGGCCTGTCTCTTTTGTCGCTATGGTTGTCTTTTTCGGGCAGTTTGTCATCAGGCACTGGGATAGTCGGGTCATAGCCAGAGGCGACCTCTTCCCCGTCTAAATAGCCGTCGCCGTCTGTGTCTGGATTGTTAGGATCTGTTTTATAAATCTTTTCTTCCCAGCCGGTTAGGCCGTCATTGTCAATATCGTCAATAATTTCCTTGTCCTTTAATTTTTGGGCCATTTCTCCCAGTAAATTTGCTTGGCTTGATTCGCTTTTTAAAACCAAATAACCGCCGATAGAAATGCCGGCGATCAATATTAAAACAGCCGCTGTGATATTTAATTTTTTAGAAGGTTTTTGCGGTAACATTTTATATTGATTATACAATATTTTTAAAACTTATTCCAAGGCAATTATAGCTGTTTATCCACAATGGTTGGTGTTTTTTACCGAGGTTATTATCCCAATAATTCAGGAGCTTAGTTTTTTTAAAAATACTGTTAGTAAAACGCAAGAATGACATAAAGGATTTAAAGCAAGAATGACAGCAACTTGAATCAGGCTTTTAATTCAGCAATCATTTCTTTTTCTCTAAATACCCTCATTCTGTTATCAGGCAGAATTCTTAATTCCACCTTGCCCGGATAAGAAACTTTCTCTAATGGCAACTGATATTCCTTGCCGCCATAGCTGAAAATATTTCTTTTATCGGGTTTTCTCTCATCTTTGATTGAAAAAATATTATCCAGGTTCAAATCTTCTTTTAAGGGGCTAAAGGCAACCTTTTTCTCCTTAATCAATCTTTCTCTGATAATTTTTGGCGCAATGCCCAGACTTCGATGATTTCTTTCGTCATACCATCGCGCCCACCTGTTAAAGTTTAAATTAATATCTTTTAGATTCTTCGACCTTTGATTTTTGATAAAACAATTTTGAACAAAACGGAATAGTTTTTCTATCTTATCTTTGCCTTGCGGCTGGTAAGGTAGATGTGTGATTAAGCCGGAGCCAACTTCAGTTAAAACTCTTTTGATTTCAGTCTCAGCCTGACCTTCTAAGATGTGCTTTTGATAATTTTGATAGTTGCTTTTACCATGTCTGATAACTTTAAACTTAGAATCATTGTCAGTGTAGAACAAGGCTGGAATACCGTAATTTCTGATAGATTCTCTGATAATAGCCATATTGTTTAAAGTTGAATCATGCTCAAAGAATTGTCCTTTTAGAATAGTTCTGGTGGCGTCGTCTAAGGCCAGAATTAGATAAATCTTAGGGTAGCTTCTGAGCCAATAACCTTCGGAAGTGTCTAATTGGGTTAATGCTCCAAAATGAGTTGCTTGAAATTTCTTGTAAGCCCTGTCTTTTTTCTTTGAGAAAGGAACGTAGGCCTTGTTTCTGATGAGAATATTTCTAATAGTTGGCGGCTTAATTACTAATTTATGCAAATCCCGGGCCAACCAGGAGAGATGAAAGTTTAAAGCGTTAGGATAATCAATATTAAGCTTTAGAATTTTCTTTTCAACTGAAACCCCTGATTTATTCCAAGCAGGATGAGCCAGATATTCCAGACTCTTAACGTTTCTGCTTGATTCTCTAAATCTCTTTGAAATCCGAAAGAATTGCCTTGATTTAACGCCAAGCGAATCAGCGGCCTGCTTGTCGTTGATTAGCTTCT
The DNA here is from genome assembly GCA_964420115.1 of uncultured Candidatus Saccharibacteria bacterium. GTDB lineage: Bacteria > Patescibacteriota > Minisyncoccia > Portnoybacterales > UBA2143 > CAYQQO01. The sequence continues at coordinate 28,297 of CAYQQO010000004.1, forward strand.
GTTCATAGAGAACAATGGCTTGATACTTTTGATTGATTTTAATGTCAGTCATAATAGTATTAATAGTTAAAAGTTGGTTTAAAGACCTTTAATTAATTTTACGACTGACATTCTTGCTTTAAATCTTTTATGTCATTCTTGCATTATACTTACAAAAATACTTGACATTTTATTCAAAATAATGTATATTTAGTTAAGTTTTTTAACAATAAATAAAAAAAGAAAAGGAGAATGTCATGAAAAGGAAAAGAATTATTGTCGTATGGATTATCGGGTTAGCTGGGTCGATTGCCGCAGATTATGCTTCAGCCGGGTTTTTTGACTGGCTGGGAGACAATCTTGGCCTTGGTTGCGGAGCCGTCCCCCGTTCCAAGCCGGGGATGGTCATTTTGGAAAATGATTCAAGGGTTTCCCGGGATATTTATATCTTCCCGGGGTTCTACAGCGTCAAACGGCTGAAAGCCGTTGATCCGGAGACAGGTAATGAGATTTTTGCTGTTCCTCCTTTGCGTCTTAGACAGGAGGACAGCTGCCTCGTTTTCCGATCAGAAGATGCCTACGGCGCTTCTTCTGGAGAAATGACGACAAGTTTCACTATGCCGCCCGCTTATGTTAAGTTCAAAGGGGGCAGAATAGCCAGCCAGGCGGCGGTCGTCTATTTTAAACCGGAATCGCGCTACACCATTTACATCAGGGATTTTGATGTCACTGGTCAGTTTGTCGGCGAGCATACCCGGTCGGTCAGAACAAGTAGGGAAGCAACAAGAGAGTGCGAGAGAACATATTTAGGCACTGTCTGTGCTGATGATATTGTTTCTCTGCCTCGGGCGAAAATCGGAGGGCCGACGAATAGATTGGGGATTCATGTTACTGTTCCCTAAAGGGAGAAGGATATGAAGTATTTCTTTTCTTTATTCTGGGCTGTTATTGTTGTTCTTATCGGCGGGTGCTACCCTTTTGCGGTTCAGCCGCCGCCAAACATCCGTGTCTCTGTCCCTGTGCCGGTGGTAAAGGAAGGAGGCAGGTTGGTCAAGGACCAGGAGGCAATCCCTTCGGGGTTGTATTATCCTGATCCGACATTGGGCGTTATAGAAAACAACGCCCAAAATACCAGTATTGATATCTGGCTTAACCCTTTTTTTGAGGGCGGATCCCCAAAAGGAAAGCCGGATATCAATCTTCCTCCCCGAGCCGCGATACGGGCCAATCTGCCTTTTGGCGAGCATATTGTTTACGCTAAAGGGTGGGTCCAGACCGACTGGTACGACTGGCAGCCAGTCGGATCAGCCAGAGAAGAGGTGCTTGTTGACGGCGCTATTCAGTCTGGCTGGCACTACGGTTGGCGGGTTCGCTTTCATGAAAGCGATTTCCGCCTTCGCTAAGAAGCGGTCCTATCTTGGCAAAAAGCCCGTTGCTTGAATGAGCAGCGGGCCTTTTTCTTTTGGGTTTTTTATTTTTTAGAGCAGCTATTTTTAGAGCAGCTAATAGAGTTTTTAAATTTTTTTAGTTAAATTTATCCAGTTAAAAACAGATAAATTGCCAGGCCTTATTTTGGCGTCCAAGCCGCACTCAATTAAAATTTTATCTATTTCTTCTCTTTTTCTTTTAAGTCCTTTTGATAGATTATTGACTAGTTGTTTTCTCGGGCCGGAAAAGCCAATTTTTGCTATTTGAAAGAATTTCTCTATTGCTATGTCTTTTGGTTTATTAATCTGACCAATTTTAATAATGGCAGAATCAACTTTTGGCTGAGGCCAAAAAGATTTTTTAGAGACATAACCAATAATTTTTGGCTGGCTGTAAAACTGGACCGACAGGGCTAAAAGGTTCATTTTCGGCGGCTTAGCGCATATTCTTTTAGCCACTTCTTTTTGGACCAACAATATTATTTCCTCCGGCTGGTTTTCTCTTTCTAAAAGGGAGCGGATAAGGGGTGATGTTAAATAGTATGGGATATTAGCGACAACTTTGTATTTTTTTAAATTATTCCACCAGCCGGCTTTTTGCATCTTTAATATGTCGCCCTCAATTATCTTTATATTATTATAGTTTTTGACAATATCTTTGAGCGCTTCTATTATTTTTTTGTCTTTTTCAACAGCGATTACCTTTTTTGTTTTTTTGGTCAGTTTTTGAGTGAGAATGCCCAAACCCGGGCCAATTTCTAAAACAATATCCTTTTTAGAAAGATCGGCTGTCTCAATAATTTTATTAAGCGCTTTTTGGCTGATTAAAAAATTCTGGCCCATTCTTTTGTTGGGCTTTAGTTTGTATTTTTTAAGCAGTTTTCTAATGTTGTCTTTAGGTGTCATAGTTAAAAATATTCTCTGAATGTGACTGCTTCTTGGGGCAGTTCTAAAATAAAGCGGGAGGGGGAGTTGATCGTCACTTGGCCGAATAGCCGTCTTTTTTTAGAAAATGTTAAATAGGCTCTTTCTTTTGCTCTTGTCAGGCCAACATAGCAAAGCCGCCTTTCTTCCTCCATTTGGACCCTGTCAATAAAGCTTCTTGAATGAGGAAATATTCCCTCTTCCAGGCCAGTGATAAAAACAACAGGGAATTCCAATCCCTTGGCGCAGTGAAGGGTCATTAAATTAACTACTCCTTTTTCTGTTTCTACTTCATCATGGTTGCTTAAAAGGGTTATTTCTTCTAAAAATTTAGCCAATCCTTCTGGCGGAGCTTCTTTATCGTACTTTGATGTAATTGAGAAAAGCTCCTCTATATTTTCCCAGCGTCTTTCCCTTTCCTGGCCGCCGTTTTTGATGTATTGTTCATAGCCGACATTGTTGATAATTGAGCCGACTAACTGGCTTAGTTTTTCTTTTTGGCTTTCTTTTCTGAAATTTTCTATCATTTGGCAGAAGTTTTTTAGCGGTTCAACGCTTTCTTTTTGCAAAAGAGCTAATTTTGGCTCTTTGCTGTATTTAGCTAGCCGTCTGGGCGGCAGATTGATTATTCTGGCCAAACTGACCGTGTCATGGGGGTTGGCAATGACTTTTAAATAAGCCAAAATATCTTTTATTTCTTTCCTGTCGTAGAATTTGACAGAGCCAATTATTTTATAGGGTAAATTGGCTTTTAAAAAAGCTTCTTCTATGGCTCGCGACTGGGCGTTTGTCCTGTAAAGGACGGTAAAATCGTTTAAATTTAAATTATCCGATTGAATTAGACTGCTTATTGCTTCGATTATAAACCGTCCTTCCTCTTCTTCGTTTTCTGTTTCTATAATATTTATCAAATCCCCTTTTTTGTTTTTTGTCCAAAGCTTTTTTTCTTTTTTTTCTTTGTTTTTGGAAATAATTTCATGGCTGGCTGAAAGTATATTCTGGCTGGAGCGATAATTTTCTTCTAAAAGAATCACTTTTGCTTCTGGATAGTCCTTTTCAAAGTTTAAGATGTTTCTAAAATCAGCGCCTCTCCAAGAATATATTGCTTGGGCGTCATCGCCGATAACAAAAAGATTTTTGTGTTTTTCAGCCAGCAGATTGATTAAAGCGTATTGGCCGGCGTTAATGTCCTGATATTCGTCAACTAGTAGATATGGCCATTTATTTTGGTATTCTTTTAAAAGTTCTGGTTCTTTTCTAAAGAGTTTGACGGTTAGCATAATTAAATCGCCAAAATCAAGAGCATTGGCCTTCCGCAGTTCTTTTTGATAAGCAGAATAAATTTTTGCTGCTGTTTTGGGGAAATATTCTTGCGCTTCTTCTTGGTATCTTCTTTCACCAATTAACTCGTCTTTTAATCTTGAAATTGTTTCTTTTATTGCCGCCGGCTTGAACTGGTCAGGGTTAATGTTTAAATCCTTAATTACATTTTTAATAAGGGCCAGCTGGTCGCTTTCATCGTAGATAATAAAGTTTTTAGAATATCCTAATTTGTCTATTTCTTTGCGTAAAATCTTTAGACAAACAGAATGGAAGGTGCCAATAGTAGGCAGCGGCCTTGTAAAGGAATTTCCTAAAATCTTTTTTACTCTGTTCCCCATCTCTTGAGCGGCTTTGTTGGTAAAGGTTACCGCTAAAATATTTTCCGGATGTATTTCATTTTGGATAAGATAAGCGGTCCTTCTGGTAAGGCACAGTGTCTTGCCTGACCCCGGTCCGGCGATAACTAAAACCGGCCCCCTTATAGTGGCGACCGCTTCTTTTTGTTTCTGGTTAAGGTTGGCCAACATACAAGCTAAAAGCCAAGAATTGTTTTTGTCTTGGCTTTTTGATTATAGATCGTAAAATATGCGATTATTCTAATTCTTCCCATTCTTTGAACTGGTATTGTTCGGAAGTAGCTGGCAAAAATGGGGGCGGATAAAAACTTTGCTTTGGGTCATAAATGTTTTCTCTCTGTTCAAAGCCGGAAGAGAAGCTTCCGCCCGATGTCCATTTAGTGCCGACTCTGCCGTTGCTGACTACTGCTCCGAATATTTCCAAATAATCCCTTTGGCACTCTGGCCAGTACCAGCCGCAGTCATAGTGGTTTCTGCCGAAGCGGCCGTTTTGAGCAATATATACGCCGTGAAGCTCCATCCTGTCCGGCACATAAAGGCCGATTAGGTTGTTGTGCTGGGAAAGAACAACTAAGCCATCAGAGCCGTCTTTGGTTGTGTACCCAATATTGCCTGTCAGCCAGACATCGGTTTCCTCGTTGGGGTTAATTAAGTCAGCTGAAACAATAGTTAATTTCCCTTGCAGTTCTCCTTCCAGCCAGAGATTATCTTCGACAAAAACAAGGCCGCAGTCGCTGGGCAAGGGATAATTTGTCAAAAAGTTTTCATCAGCGATAACTGAATCTTCCCAGTGCCACTCTTCTTCCGAGTTATAGGCGTAAATTGAATCAAGGTCGGTGATGTCGTAAACATCAATAGTGCTGTTGTTTCTTAAAATAATATGATAACCCAAGTTGCCTGAAGGAGGCAAGTAAATCCCTTGGCCGCCGGTATCGACTAATTGTTTGATTTGGGCTAGATCCATAGTAATGCCGTCAAAATCAAAAGGTGTAACCGGATAGCTGAACAATTCTTCAACGCCGTTGGCCGTAGTAAAAACACCGGGGCAAACGCAGTCGCTGTTTACTATTGAACATTGGCTGGGGCAGGAAGAACAGCCAAAAGAGCTTGTGCAAATCCAGTCATCTCTGGCTGAACTGACAATTGATTTATTTTCTCCGTCCATTCTAACGCCGCCATTGGTGTGATATGGCCCTTTAATTTCTCTGTCAGCGCCTGCCCAAACATTATCATTTATTAAGTAAGCATAGTCGGCCACCGTCGGCCTGACATATTTTGCCTGGACCTGTCTTTTCACATTAGGATAATCTTCTGTCCAACCGGTTGAAGTGATAACAACGCCCGAAGTTTGCCCGCATTGCTGGCTGCCGTTTATTTCCAAACTAAAAACGCCTAATTTCCCTCCTTCTGGGTCGTTGTAGTCATGCTCATAGGGTCCGCAAACTGAACAGGGCGGCGAAGCGCAACACCAGTCTTTTCCGTCTTGCAAGTCATTGGGTTCATGAGCTAAATGCCAGCGGTAATAATTAAGCCCTCCTTCAGCAATAGCCAGAGCCTGGTGCCAGGCCGCTTTTTCTCTGGATTGTTTAAGTTGGATTAAGACCAATCCGATAAGACCGGAGAGAATAAGTAAGAAAATTACTCCAAAAACAAGAACTAAGGTTAAAATAGCGCCTTTTTCTTTTAATCTGCCTTTTCTCATTTTAAAGATTTGTTTTTAAATTCCTGATTTGGACGCTTGATTCAAGCTCAAAGTCGTGAGGGGGGCGGTTGGGGTCAATGTTGACTACCAAATAAACCCGCATTAGCTTTGTTTCTTCCAACCGGGCCGGGGCCGGCAGTTCGTTGTCGTTGCCGTCGAAGTAGTGAAAAATAGGCAGGGTGTTCCTGACATACTGGCTTAAGGCGCTAACCTCTTCTTGGTCGGCCGGGTATCCAATCGGGTATCCGCTTGGCTGGGTCACTCCTTTTTTTAGCGTTACTGCCTGGCCCAGGGCAGTTTCTGTCCATGAAAAAATAAATCTTGCTTTCATTGAATGATTCGCTTCCTGCCAGTCGCAGAACCCGCTTCCGCCAAAACCAACCGCTGATGAACCGTCAGCGGTAAAAGAAATAGAGCCGTTAGCCGCTTCGGTGGTTACATCAAATGTACTGCATCCCTCCCAAAGCCCAGGGCATTGATTACAGCCGCTTTGGCAAAGCCGTCCTAAAAAATTGCCATCAGCGTAAGTGTCAACATATTCATTCCCGCCGTCAAGATCCCCTTCTACGCATATTTCTACTTGGGCTGTTTCAATACTGCCGCTGGAAAAATTGTTAAAATCAACTTGGCAGGAGCCGCCTTCGGCAAAGGTAGCGCAATCATCGGTTAAAGAATCGCTTTCGTAAATGAAATATCTGACTTTTTCTGTTTCGCCGTCTTTGTCAATATCGCTGTAGAAAATTATTTCGTAATCTTCTGCCTTTTCTATTATATAACTGCCATCATCTCCTATAGTTGCTTCCCGCAGTTCTTTTGTCATAGTTTCAATGCCTCTTCTTGCTTCGCTAATAGCGTTGGATTGTTGAAAAGAAAAAGCTTGTGTTCTGTAAGCGGTAAAAATTAACCCGCTTACCGCTCCCATGGCAATAGCAAAAATAGCCACTGTGACAATAAGTTCAACAATGGTAAAGCCGTTTTTTTGTCTGGGGCGGTCGTTTTTATCCATATTTGTTTAATCAAGAGGGGCCTGTGCGGACCAAGTCAATAATAATAGTGTCGTCGCCAGAAACAGCGGCGCTCCCTGAATATGTTTGGTAATCATCAGCTTCAACTTCTATATTGTAATCGGCGCTGTCTAACGGGATAAAAATGGTTTTCCCCTCTTCGTTGGTTAGTTGATTTTGGTCATAGCCAAGCCCGGTATTATATACTCTTACTTGGGCGCTGAAAAGAGGCGTTAAGGTCGCGCTGTCTCTGACAGTGGCCAATAAGCTGTTTTCTGCTTCTAAAAACAAGCTAACAGATTGATTGGTATCGGGGAGAAGTTGGATTTCTTGGCCAGCTGGGGTGGAAGAAGGACTGGTGGCCACTAGATCTAAGTTTTCTGAAGGGTTAATAGTGAAATTATAGTTGTCCCATTCCAAATTATTAATATCTAAATGGCCGCTGGAATTAGTGGTAAAATCATTTGAATATTTGTAAACAGGTTGTTCATCGCCGTCAGTGCCAATAATTTTAGCGCCCTTTAAATTAAAAGAAACATTGCCTATCGGCGTGGCCGCGTCTGTTATCCATGATAAATTCCAGTCAAAAATAGCCGGGCTGGTGCTGGTGTTTGAAGTGGAAAGATCGGCTTTTATTTTTAATTTTGGATAGCTGCCTGCCGAAAGATCGGAGAGATCAACCGGTCCTGTTAAAAAACCGCTGGAATTGCCTGTTAAATCAGTGTCAGGGACCAGCCACCAGCTGCTGCTGGTAGCGTAAAAAAGATGGTATCTTATTTCAGTATCAGTCGGTTGGTTGTCATTAAAGGATAATTTGTCCCAGTTGATTAAATTGGTCGGTTCAACCGGCAAAGATAAAAGATAGCCGGGAGAAAGATACTCTTGGCTGCTTGTTGCTAAATTAACCTGCCCATTAGCTATTTTAATATTATTTTTTTCAGAGACCTTGCTTTCGTCTGAAAAAGAATCGGCAAAACTATCACTGCTCCATGTGGAGAAAGTATCAATAGAAAAACCGCCAAGCAGATCAATGGGGAAACTGGCTTCGGTTAATTCTCCCTCTAAAACAGTAGCGTGGGGTTTTCCTGGATTGGCTACTTCAGTTGTGCTGTAAGTTCGTTCGGTAGAATAACCTGTTTTAGTGACAGTGATTTGATAGCTGGCAGTGGAACTGGGCGCTCCGGCCACTAAGTATTCTCCCTGGTCGTTTGTTTGATAATTAGCGTCAATAGGCGGGTCTGTGCTGTTGTTTACTATATGAATGTTGGCTTGAGGGATGGGCATGCCCAAAGCGTCAAAAACAGAAATTAGCATATTGCCTCCTCCTTCGCTTGTTTCTAGCCCCTTGGGGGCTATATCGGTAATTGAAATTATTTGGCCGCTTAAAGCTCCTGTCCAGGAAACCTTTACTTTAACTCTTTTATAGTCATTGGGGAGAGAATCTGTCGGGGCCAGACCGTCAAAAGGATCATCAATATAGCCAATTGTTGTTTTGACTGTATATTCAACGCCGTTTCTGGTAATGTTTTCTGTTTCTAAGATATCGCCCGAAGGCACGCCGCCTTGGGTTCCTATCTTATTATAAGGGAGGTTTCTCGCTATTTCTATTTTCTGGTTGGCTAAGGCGGTGGCGGTAATTCTAATTTTACTTCTCGTTATTATTTTCATTGCTCCTTGGAAGCCGCCATAAATACTGACAAAAACTATGGCGATAAGGGCAACGCCCACCAGTGTTTCTACAAGGCTAAATCCTTTTTTATTGAATTTTATTTGTGGAGAGCTTAAAAATTGGAGCATTTTGTTTTTATAACTAAACGCCGGAGACCATAGAATACATTGGCTGAAGCATGGAGACGGCGAAAAAGCCGACTGCGGCGCCGACAATAACCATTATGACTGGTTCTATTACCGAAGATAAGTTTTTGGTTATTTGGTCAATATTTTTTTCATAGAATTCAGCCACTTCATTTAAAATATCAGATAAACTGCCTGTTTCTTCGCCGACTTTAACCATCTGGACAACCATAGGCGGATAAAGAGACGGGTATTTTGACAGATTATCGCTTAATTGGCCGCCTTTTTGAACTTGTTCGGCTGAATTAATTAAGCTTTCTTTAAAATGAATATTGCCCAAAGTTTGAGCGGTGATTTGCATAGATTCAACAATAGCCACTCCGCTGTTAATCAAAGAGCTAAAGGTTCTGGCAAAGCGGGCGGTGTTAATTTTTTTAGAAAGTCCTCCAAAAATAGGCAGGCGGAGATAGACAAAATGGATCCCTTTTTTAATTGTTTTATTTTTAACAGCCAGCCGGATGGCAAAAAACAAAACAACCAGGCCAATAGCTAAAAAAACAATATAACTGCGGATTCCTTCGCTTATTGCGATAACTATTCTGGTGGTCAAAGGCAGATCCATTTCAAAATCTTTAAAAATAGCTGTTAGTTTAGGGACGACTGTTATCATCATAATAATACCAATGCCAATCATGGCTACTATAATGACAGCGGGATACATCATTGCCCCTTTGACGCGCGAAATTAGCTCATGATCTTTTCTCATTTGTTCGGCCAGTTTTTCTAAAACTTCATCTAAATTGCCGGCTGTTTCTCCAACTTTAACAATACTGACATACAAATTATTAAAAATTTTGGGGTATTTTGACAGGGCGCTGCTAAAAGATTGGCCGCTGCGAACATCGTTTTCCACTTGGTTGATTATTTTCTTAAGCTTTGGATTTTTGGTCTGGTTGGCTAAAACTTCCAAGGCTTGGTTTAAGGAAAGTCCCGCTTTTATCATTACTGACAAATGCTGGCTGAAAAGCATTTTTTCTACCAAGGAAACTCTGTTTAAAAGGGCTGTAAATTTATCTAAGTTGGAGAAAGCTCCCTTTTTCTTTTGATTAATTGGTTCAGCGGAAATCAAAAAAAGACCCTTTTGGCGCAAGGCATGGGCTAATTCATGTTTATTTAAAGCTTCTAATGTCCCTGCTTCGTTTTCTCCTTCTTTGTTTTTCGCTGTGTAAAGATAAGTAGACATTTTTTAACCTTTTTATTCCCTGGTTACTCGCAAAATTTCTTCTATACTTGTTAACCCTTGGGCCGCTTTGATCAATCCGTCTTCCATCATAGTTAGCATTCCTTCTTTTTTGGCCTGTGCTTCTATTTGGTCGGCTGTTGTTTCTTTAATAACCAATATTTTAACTGGTTCGCTCATTTTTAAAACTTCGTAGACGCCAAGCCGTCCCTTGTATCCATCAGGACAATCGTCTGTCTTCTTCGGCCGATAAAAATCTATTTCAGACCAGTCAGTTTTTGGCCCAATAATTTTTTCTTCCTTTAAAATCTTTAAAAGTTTGTCTAAATCAGCTTGTTCCTCAAGTTGCCGCAGTTCGTCTTTAGTCAGCTTGTATTTTTGTTTGGAGCTTTGGTAAAGGCGTCGAACAAGGCGCTGGGCAACAATAATGTCTACTGTTGAAGAAATCAAAAACGGTTCAGCTTCCATATCAATTAAGCGCGGGAAAGAACCGGCAGCGCTGTTAGTGTGGAGAGTAGAAAGGACCAAGTGGCCTGTTAAAGCGGCATTAATAGCCAAACTGGCTGTTTCCTTGTCTCTGATTTCGCCGACCATAATAATGTCGGGATCTTGTCTGACCAAAGCCCGCAGGCCGTTGGCAAAAGTTAGTCCGATTTTCGGCCTGACTTGGGTTTGGTTAATCCGCGGCATCCTGTATTCAATTGGATCTTCAACAGTGGCGATGTTGACCCCGGGTTCGTTTAGGATGTCCATTGCGGTATAGAGAGTAGTTGTTTTACCAGAGCCGGTTGGCCCGGTGACTAAAATCATACCGTGGGGTTTTTTGATCGCTTGATGGACTCTTTCTAGGGCCCCGCCGTAAAATCCCAATTTTTCCAAAGTGAGACCCTTATTTTCTTCGGGCAGAAGACGAAGAACAATTTTTTCTCCGTCGTAGATAGGGAGAATAGAAACACGGAAGGAAATCTTAAGTTCTTCTGTCTGGATTTTAAAACGGCCGTCTTGGGGCAAGCGGTGTTCGTCAAGCTTTAAATTAGACAAAACTTTTATTCTGGCGACAATGCCGGCATGAACTCTTTTTGGCAGGGTCATTGTGTCGTGTAAGATACCGTCAATTCTATAACGAACAACTACCTCCTTTTCCATCGGCTCAATATGAATATCAGAGGCCTGCTGTAGAATAGCGTGCTTTAAAAGAGTGTCAACTATTTTGATTATTGGCAGTTGTTCAGCGGCTTTTTGCAGATCTTTTTCGCTGTCTTGGTCTGACTTTTCCACCAGAGGCACTATTTTTGATTGTTTATTAATTAGTTCCCCGAATTCCGCCTCTAAGCTTTTTTGATATTGTAAGAGAACATTTTTTATACCGGCTTCATTAGTTAGGCGGGGCAGTATTTTGAGGTCTGATTTCTTTTTAATAAAGTCAATTGTTTGCAGGTCTTCGGGATCAAGCATGGCCACTTGGAGTTCTTGGCCGCTTTTGCGGAAAGCTATAATATTGTGCTTTCTGGCGATTGGTTCGGGGATAATTTGCAGAACTTCTTTAGGGATTGCTTCTTTTTCTAAGTTGACAAAAGGGATGCCAAGAATATAGGCCTGTAATTTAATCAGCTCCTCTTTACTTATTAATTTATCTTCAACTAAAACATCAGCCAGTCTTTTTTTGGCTTCAGCCGCCTTTTTTTCTGCCTGGTCCAATTTATCTTTTGGGACCAATCCGGCATCAAGAATAAAAGCTTTTAGTTGTTGGTTTTCAACGCGCAAGTTTTTTAAAACTTAAGGTTGTAGCTTAAGTATTCCTCCAGCAATCCTAATAATTTCCTTAAATCCCCCAGTTAATATCCCAAGCTCCGCCTTGCGTTTTATTGACTAATGGTTTCTTTTATTTTTTTAATAACTTCGTCTAATTGATAGTTGGCTTTGACTAAGTAAGTGGTTGCTCCCAAAGAAAGAGCTTTTTCTACGTCAGTGCTCCCTTCCAAGTTAGTTAAAACAATAACAGGAATTTGTTTGGTTGACTGGTCGTCCTTTAATTCCTGCAGAACAACAAAGCCGTCTTTTTTAGGGAGGATTAAATCCAAAAGAATTAAGTCCGGCTTAGTTTTTTTTGCCAGTTCCAGGCCAACTTCTCCGTCAAGGGCGTTAATAATTTTGTATCCTTCTTCTTCTAATAAATGTCCGACTAACTTTTGTAAAGTAGGTTCATCTTCAATAAATAGAATTGTTTTCATAAATTATGACTAAACAGCGGGCGATAGACAGGGAATAATCTTCTCATTGTCTATTGCCTGTTGCCCATTATTTAATTGGTAGCTCAAACCAAAATGTTGATCCTTTGCCTTCTTGGCTTTGAAGTCCTATTTTGCCTTTTGTCATATCAATTATTGATTTCGCGATAAAAAGACCGAGTCCTGTTCCCTCTGTTTGATATTTCATTACATTTTGGCTGCGGAAAAATTTCTGGAAAATCTTTTTTTGATCATCGGCAGGAATCCCTACGCCATTATCTTTAACCTCACATCTAATATATTTGCCTTTTTTTATTAATTTAATTTTTACTTTTCCTCTTCCTGGTGTATACCTGATGGCATTGTCAATTAAATTGTCAATTATTAACTTGATTGCTTTATCATCGGCTGAAATTAAAGGGGTGTCTTTTCTAAAATTAAGTGATATTTCTGTGTTGCTGGCTGCAGCTAATGGTTCATAGCTTTCCAGTGATTCTTTAATTAATTCAGCCAGCGACATTTTCTTAGGTTTGAGCGTCAAGGTCCCCTGGTCAATTCTTGAGACATTAAGCAGGTCGTTAACCAGTTCAATCATTCGTTGATTGTTTTCGCTGATTGTAGTCAGCAGTTCTACTTGGTCTTTTGCCAATTGTTCCCCCCCTTTGTCCGTTAAAGCGTTAAGGGACCATTTAATATTTGTTAAAGGAGTGCGTAATTGATGGGAGGCGATGCTGACGAATTCCGTTTTTAAACGGTTTGTTTCAGCCAACTTTTCAAAGCTGTGGACAATGAGGTAGTTGATGATTAACAGAATTGCTGTCATCCCCATAACAATCAAGGCGACAATTTCCGGTTCGGTGTACTGGGTGGCGATTAAATATGTTGTCACCATAGTTATCAGCGTAATAAAGCCGGTCAGAACGGTTAAAAAAGCTGGGCATTGCCACAAAGGCAGGCCCGCGCTTTTGCATTCTTCAACTAGGTTTAAATGGTAATATAAATTTTTTGAAGGCATAGAAAGATAGAAAGAATGAATTTATTCTCCCCTGCCATTATATCAAAATTTACAAAACAAGCCAATTGCCTGTATCCGTCCATAACATAATTGACTTAAGTAAAACAGCGGGCTATTATATATATAAAACGGGGCGTGGCCTAGCGGCTAAGGCATTCGCTTTGGGAGCGAAAGATCGCTGGTTCGAATCCAGTCGCCCCGACCAATTCAGACATTTTGAAAATTGAGGGGCATTTGATTGCTCGCTCCGCCCC